>CANQGV010000013.1 GCA_947623475.1 uncultured Clostridia bacterium
TGGACTCTTGTTATAGGATGTTTTATTATTGCTATATGTACAGGGGAGTTTGGATTAGCATCGGCTAGTTTCGAAAAGAATTACGAATCAGGAAATATAATAGAAGATATTCACAATGAAGAAAAAAATATGTCAATTGAATTTCAAATAATAAAAAGTGAAGGTGTTGATAAAAGAGTCAAAAGCCTTGCAAAGAGGTTTGAAAACGCAATAAATTCTGGAATAAATAGTATAACAAAATCACAAAGATATATATATAAAACAACAGATGCGATAAGGCTATTTTTACAAAACTCACCTAAAGAGGCTATAATTATAGCTATAAGTGCACTAATAGCTTTCTTGTTTGTAATGGGAGTTGCAGAGCCACTATTAGTAGGAGAAAAACGACTTTTTATTAAAATAAAAAAACATAAAAATACAAAAGTTGGAGAATTAATAACAGTATTCAAAAAAGGTCAATGGTTTAATATTGTAAAAATATCATTTGTAAAAAACATATATACATTTTTATGGTATCTAACCATAATAGGAGGAATGATAAAAACATATGAATATCAATTGATTCCATATATATTAGCAGAAAATCCACAAATAAAAAGAAAAGAAGCATTTATATTATCAAAACAGATGATGAAAGGTAATAAATGGAAAGCATTTGTGTTAGATTTATCATTTATACTATGGTATATTGCTTCATTTTTAACATTTGGAGTACTAGGAATACTATATGTAAATCCATACACAATAGCAACAAGAACAGAACTATATCTATTTTTGAAAAAAGAAGCTGTAAAAAACAAATATGAATATTATGAGGAATTAGTAGAAAAAGTAAGTAAAAAAGGAAACAAGAAAAAACTAAAAGAAGCATAATATAAAAGTTAAAGTAAAATATATAGGTAAAGATGGTTTAAAAAACCATCTTTTTTTAAAAAAAATTTATCATGCTCAAAAACGTTTGATTTCCAATATTTGGTAATTATCAAAGCTGATTTCACAAAAAAATAAGAGAGAAAAGACTTGAAAACACTAATTTTTAATGATATAGTGAAAAAGAGAAAATAAATAAAAAAAGGGAGTGGAAGAAGCTTGAAAAAATTCTTTGGAGAAATGTTCATAGACAATGAAGTATTAAAAGAAGAGCATATTAATTACTCAATAAAATTAGAATATTATCAAATAATAAATGACAATACAGAAAATGAAAATAAATTAAAATATGGAGTAGAAGTAGAAAAAACAGAATATCGCAAAGAAGGAACAATATCTGAAAGAGAGGTAATTGAAAGCTTAACAAATAATGAAGATGAAATAAAAGAAATATTAAAAATTTTAATGAAAAACGAAGTAACACCAGTAGGTTTAAAAGATGTTATAGAAGAAATTTTCGGAAAAAACTTGCAAATTGCAAAAAATTAGTCTAGAATACTATAAGTAGAAAATTAAAATCAAGGAGGATTTTATGGCTGATAAACTAGTTATAGTAGAATCACCAGCAAAGGCTAATACAATAAAGAAATTCCTAGGTGGAAGTACAAAAGTAATGGCATCAATGGGGCATATAAGGGATTTACCAAAATCAAAATTGGGAATTGCAATAGAAAAAGATTTTGAGCCTGAATATATAAATATAAGGGGAAAAGGAAATCTAATAAAAGAACTAAAAAAAGAAGCAAAAAAGGCAAAAAAAATATATATTGCAACAGACCCAGACCGTGAAGGAGAAGCAATAGCATGGCACCTAGCAAAAATTCTTGAAAATGAAAAAGAAAAAATAACAAGAGTTACTTTTAATGAAATAACAAAAAGTGCAGTAAAAAAAGCAATAAAAGAGCCTAGAGAAATAGACACAAAACTTGTAGATGCACAACAAGCAAGAAGAGTTTTAGATAGAATAGTTGGTTACAAAATGAGTCCAGTACTTTGGAAAAAAGTAAAAAGAGGGCTATCAGCAGGAAGAGTACAATCAGTAGCAGTAAAAATGATAGTTAAAAGAGAAGAAGAAATAAACAATTTTGTACCAGAAGAATACTGGAACATTGTTGCAAATCTAAAACACACAAAAAGCAAAAAAGATTTTGAAGCAAAATTCGTGGGAAAAAATGGTGAGAAGTTAGAAATACATAGTAAAAAAGAAGTAGACAATATTTTAAATGATATAGAAAAAGCAAAATATATTGTAAATGAAGTAAAAAAAGGTGAAAAGAAAAGAAACCCATCACCACCATTTACAACAAGCACAATGCAACAAGAAGCTTCAAAGAAAATAAACTTTACATTAAGAAAAACTATGACAATAGCACAAAATTTATATGAAGGAATAAAAATACCAGGAAAAGGCACAGTAGGTCTTATAACATATATGAGAACAGACTCAACAAGAATATCAGAAGAAGCTAGAGCTAGTGCAAAAGAACAAATAATAAACACTTTTGGTGAAGAATATTACGAAAATAGATATTTTAAAGCAAAAAAAGATGCACAAGATGCACACGAAGCAATAAGACCAACATATGCAGACTTAACACCAGCAAGTATAAAAGAATACTTAAATAATGACCAATTCAAATTATATAAATTAATTTATGAAAGATTCATGGCAAGCCAAATGGCAGCTGCAGTTTATAACACAATGGCTGTTAATATAAAAGCTAATGAATATGATTTTAAAGCAAATGGACAAAGCTTAAAATTTAAAGGTTATATGGCAATGTATAAATATGGTAAAAAAGATGAACAAGAAGAAAACATGTTGCCAGAATTGCAAGAAAAGGAAACACTAAAATTAAATAAATTAGAGCCAAAACAAAGCTTTACTGAGCCACCTCCAAGATATACAGAGGCAAGTTTAGTAAAAGCATTGGAAGAAAAAGGAATAGGAAGACCAAGTACTTATTCACCAACAATTACAACAATACTAGTAAGAAGATATATTCAAAAAGAACAAAAACAACTAGTACCAACAGAGCTTGGAACAATTGTAAACAAATTACTTGTAGAAAACTTTACAGATGTAATAAATGAAGAATTTACAGCAAAAATAGAAACACAATTTGACGAAATAGCAGAAGGACATGAAAAATGGAAAAAAATGATAAGAGAATTTTATGGACCATTTGAAAAAACAATTGAAAAAGTAGAAAAAGAACTAGAACATGTTGAACTAGTAGATGAAGTTTCAGACGTAAAATGTGAAAAATGTGGAAGAATGATGGTTTATAAATATGGAAGATATGGTAAATTCCTAGCTTGTCCAGGATACCCAGAATGCAAAAACACAAAAGCAATAGTGGAAACAATAGAAACACCATGTCCAAAATGTGGGGGAACAATACAAATAAGAAGAACTAAAAAAGGAAGAAGATATTATATATGTGAAAACAATCCAGACTCATGTGATTACATATCATGGAATGAGCCAGGAAAAGAAAACAAAAAGCCCTAAAATATTGACAAAAAGGGCTTTTTGTTGTATACTTTTTTATGTAAAAATGGAACTAAGAAGGAGATAATCATGCCAAATAGTAATAGAAAAGTTTTTGATAACTTAATATCAAAAACGAAAATATATCTAGCATTAATACTCGTTCTATTAATAGTTATATGTATAGAAAAGCCAATATGGATAATACCATCAATTATAATATATATAGCTATATTAGGATATGCGTATTATACTACAAACAAAAGAAAAGCAGAAATTTCCGAAAAGTTACAAGGATTAACACTAACATTAGACTCAGCAGCTAAAAGCAGTTTAATAAATTCACCATTACCATTAATAATATTAGAAACTAATGGTAATATTATTTGGAAAAGTTCTAAATTCACAAGTGAATTTGCAAATGTTGAAATAAATACTTACTTAGATGACATAACTTTAGATATAAAAGAAGAAATCAAAAAAAGAGAAGATAAAAACAATAGAGACATCCAAAGAGAAATAGAAATAGATAACAAAACATATAGAATAGTTGGAAAATTCGTAAATTCAAGAGACAAAGAAAAGAAAAACAAAAACGAATACATGATGATTCTATATTTTATAGACGAAACAGAAAAAATAAAATTACAAAAAGAATATAAAGATTCAAAATCATGTATCGGAATAATAATGATAGACAACTATGAAGAAACAATGCAACAATTAGACAGTGAAGACAGACCACAAGCTTTAGCAGAAATAGACAAATGTATTTATGAATGGGCCGACATATCTCAAGGAATACTAATAAAACCAGAAAGAGATAGATATGTTTACTTTTTCGAACAAAGATATTTAGAAGCTGTAAAAGAAGATAAATTTAGTATATTAGATAAAATAAAAGAAATAGATTTAAATGGAAGAGCTCAAATGACATTAAGTATAGCTATATCTAATGAAGGTCCAACAGATAAAGAAAAATATAAATCAGCACAAGCAGCAATGGATATAGTATTAGGACGTGGAGGAGATCAAGCAGTAGTTAGAGAAAACGAAATATATAAATTCTTTGGAGGAAGAGCTCAAGAAATAGAAAGAAGAACAAAAGTAAAAGCAAGAGTTGTAGCACACGCTTTAGAAAATTTAATAAAAGAATCTAAAAAAGTAATGATAATGGGACACTCAAACCCAGATATTGATGCAATAGGATCAGCAATGGGAATATACAGAATAGCAAAAACACTTGATAAAAATGCTTACATTATAGCAAATAAAAACAATGCAGCATTACAATCTTTTGCAAAAGAATTAGAAAAAGACGAAGAATATGAAGATGTAATAATAAGTAAAGAAGTAGCAGAAGAAAACATAGAAGCAGACACATTACTAGTAATAGTAGACACTCATAAAAAGAATTACGTAGAATTCCCAGAGCTACTAGAAAAAACGAAAAAAATAGTTATAATAGACCATCACAGAAGAAGTGCAGACTATATTGAAAATGCAACTTTAACATTCCAAGAAGTATATGCATCATCTGCAGCAGAATTAGTAACAGAAATTTCACAATACACAGAATCAAAAATAAAATTAAAACAAATAGAAGCAGAAAGTTTATATGCAGGAATAATGATGGACACAAAAAACTTTACATTTAAAACAGGAGTAAGAACATTTGAAGCAGCAGCATACCTACGTAAATGTGGAGTTGATATAATAAGAGTAAAAAAATGGTTCCAAAGTGATTTAGCAAGTTTCAATAGAATAGCAGAAATAGTAAGAAATGCAGAAATAGTAAATGAGACAATAGGAATAGCAATAAATGAAGAAGAAAGTGACGACGCTAGTTTAATATGTGCAAAAGCAGCAGATGAACTACTAACAATTAGTGACATAACAGCATCATTTGTATTAGGAAAATTAGGAGAAAAAGTATGCATAAGTGGAAGATCAATAGGAGATATAAATGTGCAACTAATATTAGAAAAGTTAGGAGGTGGAGGTCATATTACTCTAGCAGGAGCTCAAGTAGAAGGAATGACAATAGAAGAAACAAAACAAGAATTGATTAACAGAATAAACGAATATTTTAGTGAAACAGAATAACAGTTAAAATAAGGAGGATTAGAAATGAAAGTAATATTATTATCAGACATAAAAAATGTTGGAAAAAAAGACCAAGTTATAAACGCGTCAGATGGGTATGCAAGAAATTTCTTATTTCCTAAAAAACTGGCAGTAGAAGCTAACAAAGAAAATATGGCAAAATTAAAAGCAAGAGAAAATTCAAAACAATATAAGAAAAGTCAAGACATAGAACAAGCAAAAAAATTAGCAGAAAAATTATCAAAAACAATGATAAAAATAAAAGTAAAAGTAGGCGAAAGTGGAAAAATATTTGGAGGAGTATCATCAAAAGAAATTGCCGAAATACTAAAAAAAGAACACAACATAGAAATAGATAAAAAGAAAGTTGAGCTAAAAGAAACAATAAAAGTGTTAGGAATAACAATAGTAAAAATAAAACTATATGAAGGCATCTATGGAAAATTAAAAGTAGACGTTATACCAGAATAAGTTTGAATATGGGGGAAAAATAATGGAAATAGGTAAAGTACCACCACATGATATAGAAGCAGAACAAGCAATAATAGGAAGCATGTTGACAGACAAAGATGCCGTTATTACAGCTATGGAAACTTTAAAAAAAGAAGACTTTTATAGAGAAGATAATCAATCTATATATGAAGCTATTACAAACTTATATAGTAAAGGAGAGCCTGTAGATATAATAACAGTAAAAGATGAGCTAGAATCTATGGGAATGTTTGAAAAAGTTGGAGGACTAGAATATCTATCAGAATTACCAGAAAAAGTTCCAACAACAGCAAATGCAGACAAATATGTAAAAATAGTTTCAGAAAAAGCAACACTACGTGATTTAATAAAAACAGCAAATGAAATAGTAGAGTTAGGATATGACCCAACAGAAAATATTGAAGACATAATGGAAGGTGCAGAAAAAAGAATCTTCAACATTATGCAAGGAAAAAACCAAAAAGGTTATGAACAAATAAAAGACGTATTAGTTGACAGTTTTAACAAACTAGAAGAATTATATAATAGAAAACAACATATAACAGGAGTACCAACAGGATTCTCAGAATTAGACTATAAAACAGCAGGTTTACACGGATCAGATCTAGTATTGATAGCAGCAAGACCAGCAATGGGAAAAACAGCATTTGCACTAAATATAGCAACACATGCAGCAGTAAAAGCAAAAGTACCAGTAGCAATATTTAGTTTAGAAATGTCAAAAGAACAATTAGTAAACAGAATTTTATGTAGTGAATCAATGGTAGACAGCAACAAAGTAAGAACAGGAAAACTAGAAGAAGATGACTGGGGAAAACTAGCATCAAGCATAGGACCATTATCAGAAGCAGAAATTTATATAGACGACACACCAGGAATAACAGTAACAGAAATAAGAGCAAAATGTAGAAAGCTAAAATTAGAAAAAGATATAGGATTAGTAATAATAGATTATTTACAATTAGTACAAGGAAGTAGTAACAGAAGAATAGGTAGTCGTGAACAAGAAATATCAGAAATAAGCCGTTCACTAAAAATACTTGCAAAAGAAATCAATGTACCAGTAATAGCATTATCACAATTATCAAGAGCAGCAGAACAACGACCAGATCATAGACCAATGTTATCAGATTTACGTGAATCAGGAGCAATAGAACAAGACGCCGACATAGTAATGTTCTTATATCGTGACGATTACTACAATCCAGAAAGTGAGAAAAAAGATATAGCAGAAGTAATAATTTCAAAACATAGAGGAGGCTCAACAGGAACAGTTGAACTTCTATGGATGGGAAATTATACAAAATTTGTAAATCTAGAAAAAAGATTCGAAGAATAAAAGGGAAATAGTTAATTTTGGGTGCGTTGATGTCAAAATTAACTATTTTTTACATAAGTCAGGAGAAAAAATGAAAAATAAAGTTTTAAAAACAATAAAAACAAATAATTTAATAGAAAATGGAGATAAAATTGTATTAGCTGTTTCAGGTGGACCAGACTCAATTGCAATGCTATACATATTAAATGAAATAAAAAAAGAAGAAAAAATCAAATTTGATATAGTGGTTGCACATGTAAATCATATGATTAGAAAAGAAGCAGCAAGTGATGAAGAATTTGTAAAAAACGTATGTGAAAACATGAAAGTAGAATTCTTTTCTAAAAGTATAGATGTAAAAAAAATAGCAAATACTAATAAAGCAGGTCTTGAAGAAACAGGAAGAAAAGTAAGATATAATTTTTTTGAAGAAGTATTAAAAAATACAAAAAGTAATAAAATAGCAATAGCCCATAATAAAAATGATAAAGTAGAAACAGTAATAATGAACATATTAAGAGGAACTGGAATTCAAGGGCTAAGAGGAATAGAAGTAAAAAACAAAAAATACATTAGACCATTAATAGAATGTGAAAGAAAAGAAATAGAAAGATATTGTGAAGAAAATAAATTACAACCTAGAATAGATAAAACTAATTTTGAAAATGATTATACAAGAAATAAAATCAGAAACATTGTTATTCCGTATGTACAGAAGGAATTTAATCCAAACATAATTGAGACAATAAATAGATTATCAGACTTAATAAAACAAGAAGATAATTATTTAAAAAAGGAAACAATAAAAATTTATAACGAAATATTAATAAAAGAAAATGGAAATAAAGAAATAATATTAGATTTGAAAAAATTTAATAACCAAGAAAATGCAGTAAAATCAAGGATTATAGTGATTGCAATATCAAAACTTTTTGGAAGTCCAAAAAACATAGAGAAAATTCATATAGAGGATATAATAAAACTATGTAAAAACAATATAGGCAATAAATACTTAACTCCAAACAAATATACAAAAATTTTAATAAAAAATCATAAAATTTATGTTATCAACCAAAAGTGAGCATCCGTAATAAAATCCGGAAACATGCTTAAATGTAATAAAAAAGACATATAAAAAACTGTTGAAAAACAAAAAATAATATGTTATAAACTCATTAACAATATAATGCACAAGGAGGAAAAGATTTGAAAAAGGGAATTAAAACATTAGCAATGTGGCTAATTATAGGATTTATTTGTATTGTCATAGCAACATCAATTTTTGACAATAGTAATTTAAAATTAAAATATTCTGAATTACTTACAGCAATAAGTGAAGGAAGAGTTGAAGCAGTAGAAATAAAAGCAGATGGAACATCAGCATCAGTACAATTAAAAGATGAGCCAACTAAAAAAGAAACAAACATACCAGATGTAGGTAGTTTTTTAACATATTCAGAAGATTATTTAAAAGAAGGAGCATTTACTTTAGAAGAAAAATCTGAATCAATATTCATAACAATTCTAAGTTTACTAACTCCTTTTGGAATATTAATAATATTCTTCATATTCTGGTTCTTCATGATGAGTGGATCAAACTCTCAAGGTGGAAGTAAAACAATGACATTTGGAAAGAGTAAAGCAAGAATGATGACACCAGCAGATAAAAATAAAATATCTTTTGAAGATGTAGCAGGTGTTGATGAAGAAAAAGAAGAACTAGAAGAAATAGTTGAGTTCTTGAAAAATCCAAAGAAATTTACAGACATGGGAGCAAGAATACCAAAAGGTGTTTTATTAGTAGGTCAACCAGGAACAGGTAAAACATTACTTGCAAAAGCAGTAGCAGGTGAAGCAGGAGTACCATTCTTTATAATAAGTGGTTCTGACTTTGTAGAAATGTTCGTTGGAGTTGGTGCATCAAGAGTTAGAGACTTATTTGACCAAGCTAAGAAAAACTCTCCATGTATAATATTTATAGATGAAATTGATGCCGTAGGACGTCAAAGAGGTGCAGGACTAGGTGGAGGACATGATGAAAGAGAACAAACTCTAAACCAATTACTAGTTGAAATGGACGGATTCTCAGAAAATGAAGGAGTAATTGTTTTAGCAGCAACAAATAGACCAGACGTATTAGACAAAGCATTACTAAGAGCAGGCAGATTTGATAGACAAATAGTAGTAGGAGCACCAGATGTAAAAGCAAGAGAACAAATATTAGAAGTACACTCAAGAAAGAAAAGATTATCAGAAGATGTTGACTTAAAAGTAATTGCTAAAAATACATCTGGATTTGCAGGAGCAGACCTAGAAAATGTATTAAATGAAGCAGCATTACTTGCAGCAAGAAGAGATTTAAAAGAAATCGGAATGAAAGAAATTGAAGACGCTATGGTAAAAGTTACTATGGGACCAGAAAAGAAAACAAGAGTAAGAAGTCCAAAAGAAAACAAATTAGTAGCTTACCATGAAGGTGGTCATGCAGTAGTAAGTCATTATCTAGAAACACAAGATCCTGTACATCAAATATCAATAGTACCAAGAGGTATGGCTGGTGGATATACAATGTATAGACCAACAGAAGATAAATCATTTATGTCAAAAACAGAAATGGAAGAAAATATAGTATCACTATTAGGTGGTAGAGTAGCAGAAGCACTTATATTAAATGATATTTCTACAGGAGCAAGTAATGACATCGAAAGAGCAACTCAAATTGCAAGAAATATGGTAACAAAATACGGAATGAGTGAAAAAATAGGAGCTTTATCATTAGGAGGAAACAATGATGAGGTGTTCTTAGGAAGGGATTTCGGACATACAAAAGAATTCTCAGAAGAAACAGCAGGAATAGTAGACGGAGAAGTTAAGAGAATAATAGATGAAGGTTATAATAAAGCAAAGAAAATACTTACAGATCATATTGACAAACTTCACAAAGTAGCTGAAATATTATTAGAAAAAGAAAAGATAGAGGCAGACGAATTCGAAGAAATATTTGGAGAAGCATAGTTATGAAAAATTATTATGAAATATTAGGTGTAAGTGAAAATGCACCTAATAGTGAAATTGTAACTGCATATGAACAATTAACAAAAAAATATCATCCTGAAAATTTTGTAGGAGAAGCGAAAGAACTTGTAGAACATAGAGTAAATGATATAAAAGAGGCTTATAGTGTGCTATCAGACGACTTTTTAAGAAATCAATACGATAAAGAAAGAGGAATAGACACATCAATAAGAGTAGAAAAAGAGTTAGAGGAAGAAAAAACAAAGCCTAAAAAAAGAAAAGCAGAAAAAGAAGAAAAACAAAAGAAACAAGGTTTTATAGAAAGACGAAGAGAAAAAAGAAAAAATAAACCAAAAGTAGGAACAGTAGTAGGTTTAAAAAATGTAACACAACAAGTTTTTAAAAACTTCTCTCAATTTAAAATAGAAAAACCTACAAAAAAAAGTGCATTAGCAATGCTTGCAGCAATTGCTATTGTACTTCTAATAGGCTTAATATTATGGTTTATACCATTTACTAACGGTTTTATGAGAAGTTTTCTTCTTTTGAACTCTTGACAAATAATAGCGATTTATGTATAATATATTACGTTATATATAATCCCACATACATTTTTTTGTATGGCCGGAAGGAGGGGAAATTAATGTCAGAGGTAAAAGTTAAAGATGGTAATATAGAAGAAGCTCTAAGAAAGTTTAAAAGACAATGTGCTAGAGCTGGAGTTATGCAGGAAGTTCGTAAAAGAGAACATTACGAAAAACCTAGCGTAAGAAGAAAGAAAAAATCAGAAGCTGCAAGGAAAAGAAAATTTTAATAATACATAAAAAAGACTTCTAGTTAGAAGTCTTTTTTTTACTTAAAAATTCCTTTCTCTATAATCTCTTAACTTATCGCAAACAGCTACTGTCGTTTCAATAACATCGTCAACATTAAAATCCACTTTTCCCATACCGAAGCTAGCATAAGACGCTTCTTTTAATGCTCCCATTAAAGTTAATAGGTTTATTAAATCATCGGTGTGTCCATCTCTCGTGTATTCGAAAATAATATTTTGAGCAAAGTTAGAAGATAAAGCTCTTTTTGAAAGTATTGATAGAGCAAATTGGTCGCTATCATACTTTCCAATGCCTCTTAAAGTTTTTGCAAATTGTCCAGAAAGTATTTGTAACTCTCCGTAAAAATCAAAATTTGTTGACACTTGATAGTTACCAAAAGATATTATTCTCGAAGATGGTCTATTTTTGCCGGCTATTGTATAAGCTATCTCTTCTGCTCTTTCTTGAGTACAAGCTTCATCTAGCATGCAAAATCCATCATAAAATTTCATAGCAGCATCAGATGTCAATCTTTTTGTATTGACTAATTTTTGCATTTCTTTTTCAACATCAAGCTTCCACATTTCGTGGATAATATGTCCTAACTCGTGAAAGAAGTATAGTCTTGTCCTTTCGTATGGAGTCAATATGCCATTTCCAGATAAATTTGGATTCAAACAAATTCCATAATGAATTCCATATTGTTCTTCGTAGTATTCAAATATTCTCCCATACAAACCTCTTTCAGATATGTCTAATGGAAAAATAAATTTGATTTTTAACAACTGTCTTATTATTTCAGGTCTATCTCTGTAGATCTGAAAAGCTTCCTTAATAAAAGAAATACTATTTTCGATTAGTGCAACTTCTTTTTGGGAACCATTAGCTCTTTTTTCTTGAACCATTACACTTAGATAGCCTATGCTGTTGTCATGAAGTTCTTGAAAATAAGACTGGTTTTCTTCAACAATGTTATTAGTGGTTTTGACATCATTATTCTGACGTCTTTTTAAGTTATATGTATTATTTTTCATATATATATTATACCAAATTTTAGGCAAAATTTCAATTTTATGTAATCTTCATTTTTGTAATACTAAACTTTTTTCTATAAGTAATTGAAAAAATAAAAACAAAAGAATATAATTAAAAAAAACAACTATAATAATAAAATAGAGGAGGAAAATAAATGCAAGATACAAAAACACAAATAAAAAAAGGCATTACACTACACACAATAAAAACAAATAAATTTAAAACTAATCTAGTAGCAATGTTTTTAACAACAAATTTAACACAAGAAAATGCTACTAAAAATGCTTTAATATCATTATTATTAAGAAGAGGAACAAAAAATATTCCAACACAAGATGAATTAAGCAAAAAATTAGAAGAAATGTATGGAGCTTCATTTGATTGTGGATTGGACAAAATAGGAAACAATCAAGTATTTAAATTCTATATAGAAACTATAAATGATGAGTTTATTCCACAATCTAACGAAGAAATGTGGAAAACTTCTTTAAAATTAATGCTTGAAATAGTATTAAATCCATACGAAGAAAATAAAGCATTCAAAAAAGAATACTTTGAACAAGAAAAAAATACATTAACTCAACTAATAGAAGGAAGAAAAGATAACAAAGCACAATATGCATTAAACAGATGTATAGAAGAAATGTATAAAGATGAGCCATTTGGAATATATAAATATGGAAAGGTAGAAGATATTGAAAAAATTAACAATAATGAACTTTATGACTACTACAATCAATTAGTTCAAAACTGCAAAATAGACATATATGTTTCAGGAAACATTCCAGAAGAAGAGCAAATAAAAGAATTAATAAATAAAGATGAAAATGCAAAAAAATTAAATGAAAGAGAATCAAAATATAACCCTATAAAAATAGAAGAGAAAAAGAAAACAGAAAATAATGAAAACATAGTAGAAGAAGCTATGGAAGTAACACAAGGAAAATTAGTATTAGGATTAAATGTAAACATAAAAGACGAAGAAGAAAAATACAAAGTAATAGTGTATAATGCAATATTAGGTGGAAGTGCAAACTCAAAAATGTTCCAAAACGTAAGAGAAAAAGCACACTTAGCATATGTAGCAAGTTCAAGTTATATGAGACATAAAAACACAATATTTATAAACTCAGGAATAGAAATAGCGAACTATGAAAAAGCATTAAAAATAATAAGAGAACAAATAAAAGAAATGGAAGACGGAAAATTTACTGAAGAAGATTTAAAAGAAGCAAAAAAAGTAATAACAGAAGGAATAAAAACAATATATGATGAGCAAGACACACAAATAACATATTACTTTGGTCAAGAAGTAGCAAATCAAAAAGAAATAAGTGTAGAAGAATACATGAAAAAAATAGAAGAAGTAACACGTGAAGAAGTTATACAAATAGCAAAAAGTATAAAAATTGATACAATTTATTTTTTAAAAAACAACTAGAATGAAAGGAGAAAATATGCAAGTTATAGAAAACTTAAAAGTAAAAGAAAAATTATATATTGAAAAATTAGAAAATGGACTAACAGTAATGATAATTCCCAAAAAAGACATTCAAAAAAAATATGTAATATGGGGAACTAAATATGGCTCAAATGAAAGTACATTTATAGTGCCAGGTGAAACTGAAAGTATTGAAGTTCCAAAAGGTGTAGCACACTTTTTAGAGCATAAAATGTTTGAACAAGAAAATGGAAGAAACAGTTTAGACACATTAACATCATTAGGGGTAAATGCAAATGCATATACAACAAATGACCACACAGCATATTTATTTGAAGGAATAGATAACTTTTACCCAGCATTAGATGAACTTATGGATTACGTTCAACATCCATATTTCACAGACGAAAACGTAGAAAAAGAAAAAGGAATCATAGGTCAAGAAATAATGATGTATGATGATTACCCAGAGTGGAGAGTATATTTAAATGCATTAGAAGCAATGTATCATGAACACCCAGTAAAATTAGACATAACAGGAACAATAGAAACAATAAGTCATATAGACAAAGAAGTATTATACAAATGTTACAACACATTTTATAATCCATCAAATATGGTAATGGTTGTATGTGGAGACTTTGATCCAGAAAACCTATTAGAAGAAATCAAAAAAAGGTTAATAAAAAAAGAAGCAAACGGAGAAATAAAAAGAATATATCCAGAAGAGCCAGAAGATATAGTAAAAGAAAAAATAGAGCAACAAATGCAAGTAACAATGCCTTTATATACAATAGGAATAAAAGTTCCACCAATGGAAGAAACAGAAAAAGTAAAAACACACTTAGGAGTTCAAATATTATTAGATTTACTTTTTGGAAAAAGTTCAGAGCTATACAAAAAATTATACAATGAGGGAATCATATATGGAATACCAGGAGGAGATTTCGAATTTTCAAATGGATATGCACACGTATTGCTAACAGGACAAGCAAATGATCCAGAAAAAGTATATGAAGAATTTAAGAAAAAAGTATCAGAATTTATTGAAAAAGGAATAAACAAAGAAGATTTTGAAAGAATAAAAAAGAGCATATATGGTAGTTATGTAAAAGAATATGATGATGTAGCAGATATTGCTAGGATGTTTTTATCAGACAAAATTAAAGGAATAAATAGCTTCGACTATTTAGAAGAAATAGACACGATAAATGTAGAATATGTAGAGCAATTGTTGAAAAACATTTTTAAACAAGAGAAAATGGTGATTTCTATCGTACGAAACTAGCAAAATAATCAACAAATTTCTTGACTAAGATGGCAAAATATGGTAATTCTATAATAGAAATAAAACATATTTGGGGAAAAGGAGAGAAATATATGCTAAATGATGAAATTTGTAAATTAAGGGATAAATTAAATGACAGCATAATAAAAGGAGAAAGTTATGAAAAAATACTAAAGTTAAGTACAGACTTGGACAAGTTAATAGAACAACATTACCTACAAAAACAAACAGTAGATGACTAAAAAAGCTAGTCATCTACTGCTTTTTTTATAAATTTGACAATATAAGAATAATATAGTTGCAAAAAAGTGAAAAAAGATATATAATATTTACTCAGAAAAAGAAGTTAGAAAGGACAAACAATGCAAAAACAAAAACAATACAAAAAATTCAAACAAATAGTAAATATTTTTTATAACGAAGAACTAGAAATATTAGATGATGACGACAAAGAAATTGATGACAAAGATAGAGGAAGTATAGACATAGAGCCAACAATAATATTTGACAAGTTTACAAGCAACATGAAAATAGAATTCAAAATAGGAAAAAGCAGAAAATACAAAATAAAAGATATAGCAGAATTCTATGACAGAATGTTAAATAAAGAATATTATCGTTATGGAGACAAAATACATTTCACTCACAAAAAGGAAGCATTTAATGAAAAAAGTCAAAAGCTATTAGACTTCATCTTAAAATATGCAGAAACTATAAAGATTTCTAATCCAAATAATAATAGTAACTATAGCTATTATGGAGGAAGTAACTTAGATGCATCAAGAATAATAATAGGAAATAGTGGAATAGATGAACTATTTGAAATATTAAAAGGTGAAATTGTAAAATTTAGAACAGATGGAAAAGCAGAAGAAATAGAATTTGTAAATGACAATCCACAAATAGAATTTTTATTAACTAAAAAAGAAGACGATGAATATATAATAAAACCAAATATAGAAATATTTAAAATCAGAATAATAAGAGGAAAAAAATACAAATACGTTCTAAAAAAAGGAAGAATGTATCGTTGTACAAAAGAATTTGAAAACACAAATTTAAAATTACTACAAGTATTTAGAGAGCAATACATAACAGAAGTAGAATTTGGAGAAAACGAATTAAAAGACTTATTTTCTATAGTTATACCAAAAGTAAAAAATGCAATAAAAATACAAGACTTAACACAAGACCAACTAGAAGAATATAAACCAGAAGAACTAATAACAAAAGTATACTTGGACTTTGACAAAAATGGATATCTAATAACAGATGTAAGATTCTGTTATGGAATGAAAGAATTTAATCCATTAGATGAAAATACACAACAAGACTTTCCAAGAAATATAGTAAAAGAAACAAAAAATTTAAATCTATTCAAAAAAACAGGGTTTATGTTTGATGCAAAAGAATTAAGATTTGTTTTACCAGAAGATGATAAAATATACGAATTTTTAACAAAAGACATACAAGAATATACCCAAAAATTTGAAGTACATGTTACACAAAACTTTAAAACAAAGCAAATAAAACAACCAAAAATAGGAAGCATAGGAGTAAAAGTAGAAAGTAACATA
>CANQGV010000014.1 GCA_947623475.1 uncultured Clostridia bacterium
ATTTTGTGCATTTTGTAGATTAGAAGTTTTATTTCAAAATCATAAATTTTTATATATTCAATTCCCAAGTTAGGAAAAGATTTTAATATATCAACATAGTCTATTAAATTAAATATATATTCTTCTGGGTGCAATGTTTCAGTTTGTTTAAAATAATTTTGTAAATCTAACCTAGCAGTTTTTTTCCATATAACTACCATTTTTTAATCTCCTTTTTTAATTCTTCACTAGTAATACCTTTATCTTCATCGATGTTATCAAGTCTTTTCTTTAAATCCAATACCGTATATAAAGTTTCAACTATTTCTTCTAATGAAATATCATCTGGTAGTTCTTCTAAAACTTTAATTGCTTTTTCTCTATCACTCATAATATACACCTCCTTAATTATTCTTTCAGTAGTTCTAGCTATTATACTCTTTTTTTATATCTAAATTTTATAATTTATCCTTCTTACTAATGACAAACTTTACAAGCTTGCCTACCTTCTGATTGTGCTTGTTGTAATGTTATTTGATATTTATTTCCTTTTAGAGTTTTACAAGATTGATTGTGGTATTTTGTTCCAGTTTCTCCAATCCAAACCATTTGTGAATTATTTGTATTCTGAGATGTTGCAACTACTGGAGATGAAGAACTTTTATTAGAAGAAGTAGTAGAAGTTGTAACTGGAGAATCTGATTTTGCAACAGTGTGAGATTCTTCTTTGGCTTTTGATAATTCATCTACTTTTTGTGTTAACTCCTGTTTTTCATTTTCAAGATTAGTTTTTTGTTCTTCTAATGCTTTTTTATCTTCTTCAAGTTTGTTTTTTTCTTGTTCTAAGTTTGTTTTTTCAGTTTGCAATTGCTCAGTTGTATTTTTTAAATCTTTTATTTGGTTTTCATATTTAGAAACGTCTATAGGATTTGCGTAAGAATAGAAAGCACAAAATAAAAGAATAGATAAGATAAGAATTACAACATTTTTCTTATCTTTGAAAAAACTTTTTTTATTTTCTTTGTATCTTGCCATTTTTATTCCCCTTTTATTATGAAATTTAATTTTCCATTCAAATATATAATATTATCATTTTATGATAATATTATAAAACAAACGATTACAAATGTAAATAATTTTATAAGATTAAAAAGGTATTGATAAATGTAATTAGCATATACACAATAATTATAATAGTAACCTGAAAGAAAAAAAGAAATAACTATTTTAGAAGATTTGAATATTAAGAAAATATATTAGTTGAAATTTGATTATGTGTATAGTAAAATAAAAAAAAGAAAGATTATTTTAATAAAAAGGAGATAATGTTTATGGAAAAGAAAAAAATAAAAATATGGAAAAAAATTCTTATAACTATACTAGTTATTATACTGATATTAGTTATAGCTTTTATTTCTTATAAAGCATATATAAAAATTAGTGATAAGATAGATCTCGATAAAAGATATAATGAATTTAAAAAAATACCAACAGTAGAAACGAAAGAAACATTAACATATGTAGAAGATGAAAAAATTTCAAAGGCAGAAAACGTTGATTATATAATGCAAGATAATATTGGTGCGAAAATAGAGTCAGTTAGTTTAAATGATGATACTCTTTTGATAAATTTTAATTTTAAATTAGATGAAGAATTTGACTATAAAACTTTAGGTTATAGTTATGCAGTATATGATGAAAATAAAAATATTTACCAAATATCTGGAAGACATCATTTAGGTGAAAATGAAAAATATGATTATGGTTATGCGTATATGCTACGTGAACTTGGTATAGATAAAATAAAAGATCCATCTGGTACGTTTTTTGCAGATAGTGGGGGATTATTAAGTGAAGTATTAAATGAAGAAGAAAAAACAATAAAAAGTACATTGCAAATTGGAGCAAATGAAAAATTTCCATTAAGTCAGAAACTTTATGTAAAAATTTTTGATTTAGGATATTTTAACATAAGTAAAGATGAAAATGGAAAGCCAATAATGGGAAATACAAAGTTGAGTGATGCAAAGTGGTTATTTGAACTTAATATTCCAGAAGAAATGAATGAGAGAGATACAATAAATTTGAAATTATCTGAGGAAATTCCAGGATTAACAATGACTCAAATAACACTTACAGATACAAAGTTAGTTTTAAGATATAAATCAGAAGATTATATAAATTTAATAAATGAAGGAAAAGATATGCCAGCAGAAGAGTTTACTAATAAAACTAAAGAAATGTTAAGTGTTACAGATGAAGAAGGAAATGTATACAAAGAAGCAATGGGTGGTACAAGAGGAGAAAATGAATATAAAATGACATTAGAAGCTGGGAAGAAAGATTTAGAGAAAAAATTCTTTATAAATTATAAAGTAGGAGACAATCAATATAAAAGTGAATTAATAAAAGATGAATAATTGATAACAAATAAAGGTAGGTAAGTTATGCAATTAGAAGATTTAGAAGATGAATATAATAAATTACAAATAAAATACGGAGCAAAAGAATTAAAACCTATATATAATGGTGGTTGCTCTAAGAATCCAAATATTTGCTTTGTTTTTATGAATCCAACAGGTAAAAATATTGCATCAACTCCTAATTGGAAAGGCAGAAGATCTCCATGGATAGGAACTAAAAATATATGGAAATTATTTTATAAAGTAGGATTACTTGATGAAGAAATATATATAAATATTATGAAAAAGAAACCAAAAGAATGGGAAGAAAAATTTGCTGATTTAGTATATGAAAATGTAGAAGAACATAAGTATTTTATAACTAATTTAGGGAAATGTACTCAAATAGATGCAAGAATATTGCCTAATTCTGTATATAATGAGTATTTACATTTATTATACAAAGAAATTGAAATAATTAAACCAAAAATAATTATAACGTTAGGAAATCAAGTAAGTTCTATAGTATTAAATCAAAAGATTTCTGTATCACAATGTAGAAAGAAAAAATTTTTAAAAAGCATTGAAGGAAAAAAGTATGAAGTATATCCAGTTTATTATCCTATTGGAAATGGGATGATGAATATAGAAAAAGCAATAGAAGATATTAAATTTATTATACAAAAAATAAAAGTATAATATAAAAAAGTCCTATTTTTTACAAATAGGACTTTTAATATTACGCAATTATTACATAAATATTATATTTTTATAACAACGAAGAAAAGTCTCAAACTTATGTTATAATATAATTTATAAGAGAAGGAGTGATTTTAAGTATGTCAGAAGAAAAAACAGAATTTAAAGATACAATAATGGGAAAAATAACAAAAGGTGCAATTTTTGAATGGGGAGAGAATGATGAAAATAATGAATGGTTTGTACCATCAGAAGAACAAGCAGACGCAATATTAAGCGAAGGTGGTTTAGAAATGGGAGACCACATTATAGATTACTCTTCAGCTGAAAAAGCAGTAAATTCAAAAACATATGGATCAGAAGAAGCTGCAATAAAAGGAATTGTAGAATTAATGAAAGAAACAAATAAAATACCTGAAGAAGAAAAAGCGTCTTTAGAAGAACAAATAAAATCAGAAGTTTATACTAAAAAAAGTTTATCACCAGAACTAGCACAACAAATAAAAGAAACTCTAGATTCAAGAGGAAAAGAAACAGCTATAATAGATATATTAAGAGGAATACATGATAACTGGGTTAAAGACAATGGTAATAAATTTGATGATCCAAAAAGAGCAAAAAAATTATATCAATTTGTAGACTTAAGATTAATGTCATATGGAGGAGATGGAGCTACAGCAGATTTACTATTTTTAAAACCAATATTAGAAGGTGCAGGAATAGAAGTTGATGTAGAAGGAAAATTAAAAGAAGAATTTGAAAGACAACAAAAAGACCTTATGGAAGCTAAAGATGAAAAAGAAGATGTAGAAAATAAAAAAATAGAAGATTGCTCAGGAGTAAGAAATTATCTAAGAAATTTAAAAGAAAGATATAAAACAATACAAGGTGTAGAAACAAACAAAGGAAATAAGGATCAAGAAGGAAAAGAAGTTACAGAAGAATTAAAAAATCCAGAAATTTTAGAAAGAATGACAGAACAAGTATGTGGGAAATTAGGAATAGAATATAATAGAGAAGTGTCTACAAGTGAAATAGGAGAAGCTATAGAAGGAGTAACACTTGAAAATTTTAATGATGCGATGAACACAATGATTAACTCAGAAAAAGAACAAAGTACAGATGAACAAACAATAGATGAACAATAGTGAGGTATAAAATGGTAAGTCAAAATTATGCAGAAGCTTCTGTGGAAGTATTGGACATACTAAATCATATGAATAAAAATGATTTAGCAAAAGTTTCTAGAAACTTTATAGAGTTTTTAACAAAAAATGCATCAAAAGAATATAAATGTAATTTAGATTATTCAAAAAAGTTAAACGATATGCAATTAAAAAAAGAAACTAAAAGTTTGTTAGCTGTAATGTATAAAAATTATTGGTGTTCAAAAGAAGAAGTGAAAAAATTAAAGGAAAAGATTTATACAAACCAAATAAAACACCAAGAAGAATTAGAGAAAAAATATAACTCTAATGATATATTTAGAAATAAAAAAATAGCTACAGAAAAAATTGAAGATATAGCTATAAATAATGAAAGAAGTTTAGCAATAAAAAAAGAAAATTTCTTAACAAAAATTTTAAATAAAATAAAAAACATTTTTAAAGGGAGGAAAAATGGACGATAAAACTTATGTGTCAGGAAAACAAGTTATAAAAGAAATATTATTAAGATGGCTTTTATGGGGAATATTATTTGTTGTTATATACACAATTTTATATAATGTAGCTGTTTATATTTTAGGATTTTTCAAAATTGAAATACAAACTTTATTGATAATAAAAGCTGTTATAACAATTATACTACAAGGATTTTTAGTAAGAATTGTATGGAAATTTAGTGCTAAATCAACATTTTCTAATAAGTCGATGACACCAGACAATATACCATATGTAATGAATAAAATAATGATTTTTACAGCTATAATATGTGCGTTAAATGGATTCTATAATTTTTACCAAGTTAATACAATAATAAATGAAGACATAAATGCTGATTCACAAGTTCAATTTACAGAACTTATGATATCAAAAATATATAATGCCGAAAAAAAGGAAGAATACAATAATAAAAGAATAGAATCAATTGCAACAATAAAAAATCAAAGATATATTTATTTAACAATTTTAGAAATAGGATTAGCAACAGTATATCTAGCAGCATTGCCGGCAGCAGAAAATGAAATATTAAAATATTCTAAATAAAGCTAATATAAAAATTAAAAAACTTCAATTTTTAGTTGAAGTTTTTTTGTAGCTATAAAATAAAAGACTTTTTTAAAACGTAAATATGTGATAAAATAATCTTGAAAAAAATTAAAGGAAGTAACTATGGAATATAAAGTAATAAGGTCTAATATAAAGAATATATACATACAAGTAAAAGATGGAGAAGTTATAGTAAAAGCACCTAAAAAAGTTTCTGAAAAATACATAAAAGAAGTAGTAGAAAAAAAAGAAAAATGGATTAAAAAGAAATTAGAAGAAGATGAACAAATAAGATTAGAAAAAACATGCGAAAAACCTATAACAAAACAAGAAGCTATTGAATTAAAACAAATTGTATTAGAAAGTACAAATAAATATGGTAAAAGTGTAGGAGAATTCCCCAATAAAGTAACTATAAAAAATATGAAATATGCATGGGGAAGTTGTACAGGAAAAAGAAATATTGCAATAAATATGAAGTTGGCTAGAATGAAAAAAGAAATAATAGAATATGTAGTACTACATGAAATATGTCATTTAAAACATATGGATCACTCTAAAGATTTTTGGGAGTTAGTAGAACAAAATATGAAAGACTATAAAAAGTATAGAAAGGAATTAAAAAAATGCCATACATAGAATTTAAAAATGTTGTAAAAGAATATGAAATGGGTGAAGTAACAATTAAAGCACTTAATAATGCAAACTTTGAAATAGAAAAAGGTGAATTAGTTGTTATAGTAGGACCAAGTGGTGCTGGAAAAACAACAGCATTAAATATTCTAGGAGGAATGGATAGTGTAACATCAGGAAAAGTAACAGTTGACAACAAAAGGGTTGATAAATTAAAAAACAAAGAATTAATAAAATATAGAAGAGAAGATATTGGATTTGTTTTTCAATTTTATAATTTAGTGCAAAATTTAACAGCAAAAGAAAATGTAGAATTAGCAACTGAAATTTGTAAAGATTCATTAAATCCAGAAAGAGTATTAAAACAAGTAGGACTAAAAAATAGAATGGATAATTTCCCAGCACAGTTGTCTGGAGGAGAACAACAAAGAGTTGCTATAGCAAGAGCAATAGCTAAAAATCCAAAATTATTATTATGTGATGAGCCAACAGGAGCATTGGATTATAAAACAGGAAAGCAAATTTTAAAATTATTGCAAGACACAGCCAAAAAAGAAAATATGACAGTACTTATAATTACACATAATGCAGCTTTAGCACCAATGGCAAACAAAGTTATTAGTTTTAAAAATGGTAAAGCACAAAATATCAAAATAAATGAAAAGCCTGTACCAGTAGAAGAAATAGAATGGTAATATAAAGGAGATAAAAATGAAAAAAGCACTAGTAAAAGACACAATAAAAGAAATAAAAAATACATATAGAAGATTTATTTCCATTTTGTTAATGGCTCTTTTAGGTGTGGGATTTTTTGCAGGAATACGTGCGTCATCTCCTGATATGTTAAGTACAATTGATAACTTTTTTAAAGAAAGCAATGTTTATGATATAGAAGTAATTTCTACATTAGGTTTAACTGAACAAGATATAGAGGAATTAAAAAACATAAAAAATGTAGAGCAAGTATATGGAACATATTCTCAAGATTCAATTATAAATATAGAAGATACAGAATCAGTAGCAAAAATATTATGTGTTGAAGAAGTTAATAAACCATTATTAAAAGAGGGAAGATTACCACAAAATGAAAATGAATGTGTTGTAGAGCCAGAATTTCTAGAAAGTAATAATAAAAAAATTGGAGATAAGTTAGAAGTAGAAATAAATAGTACTACAAACGATGAAGGAGAAGAAATTTCATTTTTAAAACAAAAAGAATTAGAAATTGTAGGAACAGTAGAAAGTCCTTTATATATTTCAAGAGATAAAGGAACAAGTAAATTAGGATCAGGAAAAGTTAATTATTATTTATATGTTAATAAAGAAAATATAAATGCTACAGATGTATATACAGAAATATATATAAAAGTAAAAGATAGTAACAAATACATAACTTCTTCTAAAGAATATGAAGATTATATAAATGAAGTAAAAGAAGAAATAGAGAATGTTAAACAAAATAGAGAAGAATCTAGACATAATATGCTTGTTGATAAAGCTACAGAAAAATTAGAAGAAGCACAAAAAACTTTAGATGATGAAATAACAAAAGCAGAAGATGAATTTGAAAAAGCTAACCAAGAAATTCAAAGTGGAAAAAATCAAGCAGAAAATGGGCAACTAGAAATCGATAAAAATAAGAAAAAAGCAGATAATCAATTTGCATCTGCTCAAAAACAATTAAACAATGCAAAATCTCAAATTCAATCAGGTGAAGAAGAATTAAAAGCACAAGAAGAACAAGCTAATAGACAAATAGCAGATGCACAAAATTTAAAATCTAAATATCAAACAGATTTGTCTAGTGTAGTTAAAGGAATAGAAGAAATAAATGTAAATTATAAACAAATATTAGAAGCACTTAAAAATCCAAATTTACAAGAAAATCAAAAAGAGGGATTAGAGAGAACAAAAAAAGAACTAGAAAAGAAAATAGCAGATTTAGAAGGAAGTAGACAACAATTAGAAAGTGGAATAAATCAAATAGACCAGAGTATAGAATATGCTAAATCACAAATTGAAACAGGAAAACAAAAGCTACAAGATTCAAAAGAACAACTTACTTCACAAGAAAATTCCTTGCAATCAAAAAAGCAGACAGCATATTCAGAAATAAAAAATGCACAAAAAACAATAGATGAATCAAAAGAAAAATTATCACAAGGCGAAAGTGAACTAAAGAATAGTGAACAAGAATTTAATGAAAAAATAGAAGAAGCTCAAGAAGAATTAGATAATGAAAGAACAAAAATATCAGATATAAAAACACCAACATGGTATATATTAGATAGAAATAGTAATCAAGGATATACAAGTTTTATTCAAGATACAAAAAGTGTAGAAAGTATTGGAGCAGTATTTCCTATTGTATTTTTTCTAATAGCTACATTGATTTCTTTAACTTCTATGACAAGAATGGTAGAAGAAGAAAGAACACAAATAGGAACATTAAAAGCATTAGGATATAGTAGAAGACAGATTGCATCAAAATATATAATATATGCTTCACTAGCATGTGTTTTAGGTGGCTCACTAGGAATGGTTATAGGATGTCAGCTATTACCAAGAATTATTTGGATGATGTATAGCATGATGTACAAAATAGAAAGTTTTGTAGTTGAATTCAATTGGTTATATAGCATTATAGGACTTATAGCAGCATACATATGTATTGTAGGAGCAACAATTTATGCATCATTAAAAGAATTAACGCAAAATCCAGCAATATTGATGAGACCTAAAGCCCCTAAAAATGGAAAAAGAGTTATGCTAGAAAGAATACCAATAATATGGAATCATTTAACATTTACTAGAAAAGTAACAGTAAGGAATATATTTAGATACAAAAAAAGATTTCTTATGACTATAATAGGAATTTTAGGATGTACATCTTTGATAGTAACAGGTTTTGGAATGAAAGATTCTATTATGGCTATAATACCAAATCAGTTTGAAAAAGTATTTCAATATGACTTACAAATAAGTATAAAAAGTGAATTAGGAAACAAGAAGAAAGAAGACCTTTTAAAAGAATTAAATCAAAAAGAAGAAATAGAAAGAATAATTGAAACCAATATTATATCTGGAAATCTTGTAAAGAATGATAATAAAGAAGAAGTACAAATTATAGTACCTAAAGATAAATCTGAATTAGAAGAAATAATCAGCTTAAATAATGAAAAAACAAAGCAAAAAGAAGATATTAAAGATGATGAGATTATAATAACAAGCAAAGTAGCACAATTAATAGGGGCAAAAGAAAATGATATAGTTAAAATCAAAGATTCAGATGAAGAAGAAAAAGAATTTAAAGTTTCTGCAATAGTAGAAAATTATGTAGGACATTATGTATATATGTCAAAAGATTTATATGAAAAAGAATATGAGAAATATAAGACAAATGTTTTATATGTAAAAGATAAAGATTTAACACAAGATGAAGAAGATAGACTGGTAAAGGAAATAGTAGAAAAAGAAGAAGTTAGTAGTGTAACTTCATTAGAAACACTTATGAAAACAATAAATGATATGATGAGTTCTTTAAATTATGTGGTAATAGTGTTAATAGTATCAGCTGGTATATTAGCATTTGTAGTATTATATAATTTAGCAAATGTAAATATAAGTGAAAGAATAAGAGAATTAGCTACAATAAAAGTTTTAGGTTTTTATGATAAAGAAGTTTATAACTATATTGCAAGGGAAACAGTAATATTGACAATAATAGGAATTATTTTAGGGCTATTCGCAGGTTATTTCTTAAATATGTTTATATTACAGACTTGTGAAATAAATGCACTTAGATTTGCCAAAATAGTAAAACCAGTTAGTTATCTATATTCAGTATTAATAACTATAATATTTACTTTAATAGTAAATATAGTAACATATTTTTCATTAAAGAAAATAGATATGATAGAAAGTTTAAAATCAGTAGAATAAAATAAAAAAGTGAGTTCTTATATCAAACATTTTAGTAACATACTAAAAGTTTAGAAAAAAGAATTCACTTTTTTAAAATTAATTTGTTTCAAAATTTCTGATTTTTTTAGTCATTATTAAAGCATTTTGATGATTTTTATAATAATTTTTTCGTAATCCAACTTCTTTAAAATCAAAGTTTTTATATAATTGGATAGCACATTTATTATTTTCATTTACTTCTAAAGTTATAGTTTCAATTTTTTCAATATCAGAAATGGAATCAATTAAATTTGTTAAAAGTTTTGTAGCAATTTTTTTATTTCTCATATCTTTTCTTACAACTATATTGGTAATATCTGCTTCATCTAGTATTAACATATAGCCAGCAAAACCAACAATTTCATTATCTAATAAAGCAACTACATAATAAGAGTTTTCATTTATTAATACTTGTTTAAAAATTGAAGCATTCCAAAAATCATCAAAATCAGATTCTAAATTATCTGAAATAGAATTCAAATCAGATAAAGTCATTTTACGAATTTGTATTTCCATTTAATTTTTCCTCCAATTGTTTTTCAGCTTGAGGCTTTTTTAAATACATAGGCAAAGAATCTTCATAGTCATTGTTAATATATTTTGTATAACCAGCAATTCCTAGATTATAAGAATCTAATAAATTGTTCTTAGAAAATTCAGAGTTAGGCATTAACTTTAATATTTTATGTTTAAAAGTATCTACACCATCTCCAATAAAAGTAATGTTAGAATTTGCATGTGCTTGGACTACTGTAATAGCATCTTCTAAAGAAGCAGAAAAAGGACCTAAAATTTGTTTACAAGAGCCTGAGTTACATTTATATAAAGCAAAATAACAATTATTGTTTCTAGCATCTAAAATAGAACAAATAAATTTATTTTCGTTGATATAATTATAAGCTAAAGCTTCTAAAGAATTAACTCCTACTAAAGGAATATTTAAACTATCTGAAAAAGCTTTTGCAGTAGCAACACCAATTCTAATACCTGTAAAAGAGCCAGGCCCTTTATCACAAACAATTAAATCAATATTTTGAATAGATAAATTTGATTCATTAAAAGCATCATCTATAATAGGCATCAATTTAATAGAATGTGAACGATCTGTTATTAAATCCTTTTTATATATTTCATTTTCATCTTCTAAAATACAAACACCACATATTTTACTAGAAGTATCAATAGCTAAAATTTTCAAAATATACCTCCTAAAAAGTATCTAAAATTTCATCATAATGTTTTCCAAAAGAAGAAATAGTTATAATTCTTTTATTTTCAGAAGAATCTCTTTTAAAAGAGATTGTTAAATGTTCGTCAGGAATGGCTTCTTTTATAATTTCTCCCCATTCAATTAAACAAATACCATTGTCAAAGAATTCATCTCCACCTATTTCATAAAATTCAGAAACATTTTCTAATCTATAAACATCAAAATGATATATTGAGACATCATCGTTTTTGTATTCATTTACAATATTAAAAGTAGGACTAGAAATTTCGTTTTGTAAATTGAAATTAGTTAAAAAACCTTCCACAAATTTAGTTTTTCCTGTACCTAAATCTCCAGAAAGTATGACAACATCACCTTTATGTAATTTTTTGGCCAATTTATTTGCCAAAACCATAGTATCATTTTCGTTATTTGATATAAATTCTAAATTATTCATACGAAAATTATAATATAAAATTAAAAAAAATTCAATAAATCTATTGATAAAACGGAAATAATGTAATATAATCGTAACACAACTGTAACAATAATGAAACAAAAAGAAAGGGTAGATATAACATGTTTAAATTGGGATTTGGACAAGATATTGGAATAGATTTAGGAACAGCAACTGTAATAGCCTATGTGAAGGGAAAAGGAATAGTATTAAGAGAGCCTTCAGTAGTAGCTGTTGATAAAAACAATGGACATGTTTTAGCAGTTGGAAGAGAAGCTAGAAAAATGCTTGGAAGAACCCCAGGAAATATTGTTGCAACAAGACCTTTAAGAGATGGTGTGATTTCAGATTATACTGTAACTGAAAAAATGTTAAAATATTTTATAGACAGAGTTTGTGGTAAATTTTTATTTGCACCAAGAATTATGATATGCATACCTTCACAGGTAACAGAAGTAGAAAGAAAAGCAGTAATAGATGCTGCATCTCAAGCAGGTGCAAGAAAAGTATATTTAATAGAAGAGCCACTTGCAGCAGCTATAGGAGCAGGAATTGATATAGCTAAACCATGTGGAAATATGGTTGTAGATATTGGAGGAGGAACAACAGATATAGCTGTTATATCATTGGGAGGAACAGTAGTAAGTTCATCACTTAAAGTTGCAGGAGACAAATTTGATGAAGCAATAATAAGATATATGAAAAAAGTTCATAACATGATGATAGGAGAAAGAACAGCAGAAGAATTAAAAGTAAATATTGGTTGTGTATATCCAAAAATTCAAGACGTAGAAATGGATGTAAGAGGAAGAGATTTAATATCAGGTCTTCCAAAAACAATAACAATGAAATCTAGCCATATGATGGAAGCTTTAATAGAGCCAGCAATGCAAATAGTAGAAGCTGTACATTCAGTTTTAGAAAGAACACCACCAGAATTAGTATCAGATATAAGTGACAAAGGAATTTATATGACAGGTGGAGGATGTTTGTTAGATGGATTAGACAAGCTATTACAAGAAAAAACAGGAATAAATGTTATGATTGCACAAGATACTGTATCTTGTGTGGCTTTAGGAACAGGAAAGGCATTAGATAATTTAGATGTATTAGAAGGAAAGTCATAAAATGAAAAATAAAAAAGTAGCTTTTATTACTTTACGGATGTAAAGTAAATCAGTATGAAACAAATGGAATGATACAAAAATTTGAAAAATCAGGCTATGAAATAGTAGAACATCATCAAAAAGCAGATATTTATATAATAAACACATGTACCGTAACAAATATGTCAGATAGAAAATCAAGACAAATGTTAAGAAGAATGAAAGAACAAAATAATGAAGCTATTGTAGTTGCATGTGGATGTTATGTTCAAGTTGCAAAAGAAGAATTAGAAAAAATGAAAGAAATTGATTTAGTATTAGGAAATAATGAAAAAATTAACATTGTAAAATATGTAGAAGAATATATAAAAGATAATAAATCAATTTCAGAAATAGAAGATGTAATGAAAGATAAAGAATTTATTGATTTTGGAAACGTTACATACACAGAAAAAACAAGAGCAGTCATAAAAGTCCAAGATGGATGTGATCGCTTTTGTTCTTATTGTATTATCCCATATGCAAGAGGAAGAGTAAGAAGTAGAAAGCCAGAACAAGTAATATCTGAAATAAAAAAAATAGCAGAAGAAGGAATCAAAGAAGTTGTTATAACAGGAATCCATGTAGCTTCTTATGGTAAAGATTTAAAGCAAGAATATTATTTAATAGATTTATTAGAAGAAATAAATAAAATAGATGGAATAAAAAGAATCAGATTAGGATCACTAGAGCCATTATTAATAGATGAAGAGTTTTTAAGAAGATTAAAAAAATTAGAAAAAATATGTCATCATTTTCATTTATCATTACAAAGTGGATGTGATGAAACATTAAAAAGAATGAATAGAAGATATACAGTAGAGCAATTTAGAGAAATAGTAGAAAGAATAAGAAAAGTATATAAAGATGTTTTAATTACAACAGATATAATAGTTGGTTTTCCTGGTGAAACAGATGAAGAATTTGAAAAAACATATAAATTTTTAGAGGAAATTAAATTATATAAATTACATGTATTTAAATATTCACAACGAAAAGGAACAAAAGCTAGTCAAATGAAAGAACAAATAGATGGCAATAAAAAAGAACAAAGAAGCAAGAGGTTAATTGAACTATCAAATAAAAATCAGAAATATTATAATGAAAAATATTTAAATGAAGAAGTAAAAGTTCTAATAGAAGAGAAGAAAAAAAATATTTATAAAGGACATACAAGTAATTATATATTAGTTGAATGTAAAAGTAATGAAGAAATTGAAAATACAATAGTTACTGTTAAATGCAATAAAACAAATGAAAAATTTATAGAAGGAAATGTAATAAAAATGTAACAACAATGTAACTAAAAAGTAATACAAAAAACAACACAAAAGACTTGATTTATCAAGTCTTTTATAGTATAAAGATAGTAAGAAAAATGTCATAGTATCACAAAGGAGGAAAATCAATGGCTGAATTAGGTGAGGGAAAAAGAATATCAGGAGTTTTCGGAGGCGTTGAACTAAATAATAATAATAATGAAAACAACGAAGTAAATAATTATATAACAGGTTTCGAAAATAACGTAGAAAACAATGTAGAAAATAATGTGGAAAATAATAAAGTAGAAGAAAACAACAGCTTTAATGTAACTGAAGAACCAGTTGAAAAAGCTGGAGTTTTCGGAGGTATAGATTTAGAAACTAAAGAAAATTCAAATCTTCCTGCAAAAACAGGATTTTGGGCAAGATTTAAAGCTTTTTGGTTACAAGAAATCGACTGGAATAAGGAAATAAAAATAAAATTAACACCTTACCAACAAAAAATTGAAGATGAAATAAATGAATTTTTATACCAAGAAGTTACATGGAAAAAAGTTCATGACTTCTTGTTTAAAGGATTTTCACTTGGAAAGAATAAAAAAGAAGAAGCTTAATAAATAAATATAAAAATAAAATAATAAAAGTATAGCAAAAGTATAAAATTTATGCTATACTTTTTTTGCACGACAAACAAAGTTTGAAAAATTAAAGTGTATAACTTACATACAGAAAAATTTCAATAACTTTGATTGTTGAAAGGAGAAAAGATGTCAAAAGCAAAAACAGTATTTGTATGTAGTGAATGTGGAAATGAATCTGCAAAATGGCTAGGAAAATGTCCAGCATGTAATAGTTGGAATACATTTTATGAGCAAAAAGTTATAGAAACAAAGGGAAATAAAAAATCTAAAATAAATTCTGAAGAAAATAAACCAAAAAAATTAGACTCATATGTATCTAAAGAAGAAATTAGAACAACGACAGGATTTGAGGAATTAGATAGAGTACTAGGAGGAGGACTTGTAAAAGGCTCAC
>CANQGV010000015.1 GCA_947623475.1 uncultured Clostridia bacterium
TTATTTCTGTTCTTTCTTCTACTGGCATTCCCATTTCTTTTAAAATGTTATAAGCAAGTATTGCTCCACTATGTGCATGATCTACTCTATTAACACAATTTCCAATATCATGTAAATATCCAGCAATTCCTGCTAATTCTACTGTTCTTTCAGGATACCCTAATGTTTCTAAAATATGCATAGCTCTTTTTGAAACTATTGCTATATGTCTATGACTATGCTCAGTATATCCTAGACCATTTAGTTGTTTTTGTGCTCCTTCTATGAGAGCTTCAACTTCTTTGTTGTTTATAACATCATCTAATGTTATCATAAATTTCCTCCTTATTTAGTCTTTCTTGATTTTATATTAAAACTCAAAAAATATCAACTATTTTTAATAAAAAAACTGATATATTAAAAATATATCAGTTTTTAGTTTTTATTATTTTTTCTTCATTACCTTGATTAGCAATATCTATTATTATACTATCTTTTATAATAAGTGTTATTTCGCCTTTTGTTTTTATTCCTTCTAATTGTATATCATAAATTATTGCATCTTCTTTTTCTGAAATTTTTCTTATAATAACCTGCTTCGGAGAGGTATTCTTATTTTCAACTTTTATCAATAAATTTTCATCATTTAATCTATTAGTTACAATATTTTTTTCAATAATTTTAATTCTAAATGTTATGTGATTTTTATCATTTGATTTTACTATATTAGTTAGTTCTATTTTTGGCTTTTGTCTATCTACATTTATATTGCCTATACTATTTGTATATTCTATAATATATTTAGCATTTGCAATATTTCCTATACTAATTATAAAAAATAGTATAATAATAGATATTGTTATTTTTTTTATTTTATTCACCTCTTCCCTGTTCTGCTTTTAGTTTGATTTTTATATCTTCATTTAAATCTTCTTTATTTTCATTTTTTGTTTTTTCATATTTTACTTTAAGTACATAGTGTTGCTCTTCTTTTTTATCTTTACCTATTTTTATTTTATTTGTTGAATTTTCTATTAAGTCTATTTTTTGCTCATCTTTATATAAACTATATTTTATTGTTTCATCTGTATTTGCTATAATTTGTATAGTATAAAACATTTGAACATCTGTAATTTTTCCTTTTTCATTGTAGTTTTTTACTTTGAATTTATACTCAGCTTCATTATTATTATCATCTATATATATTTTATTTTCTTCTTCCATTATAAGTATTGGCTTTGCAACTTGTGTAGAAACTTTTATTGTTTTACTTTCTGAATATTCTCCATATACCATACTAACTTTTGTAATTGCAAATGCAATAATTATAAGAATTCCTATTATAATTATTTTTTGTTTTTTGTTCAATAATAATTTCCTCCTTGTTTTAATGTTTATATAAAAACATTTTTATATTTTTCAATAATCCAAAAAGTTGAACTAATAATTTACATATTTTAAATTAAGCTATCTTTTTTATAGTACTTGGGGCTTGTACTTTTATAAGATATTTTGTATAGAGAGAAGTTTAAATAGGGGCTTTTATTTTTATAATCTTTATTTTAAATATATTTTATTTATGTAAATCATCAAGTTGCTTCAGGTAAAATTTGAATACCTTTTACAACAATGTCAAATGTGTAATTCTTTAGATTCAAACCATCTTGTGTATCAATTTGACTGTTGCTTGTATCATATGGCCACTTCCAGTCAATTGTAATTACTTTAATTTTTTCTGGATCATTTGCATCAATATTTCCTTTTAATACATTTTCTAAATTCTTTATAGAACTATAATTTATACCTTCATAAGTAAATATTAAATTAGTAGGTTTTTCATTTTCGTTTTCAAATATAACTTCATAATAAATACCTACGTCAGTTCCAGTTGCATCAATAATAATATCAAAATATCCTGATGTTCCTGGTGCTATTTTTCCATTTGTTAGAGTTTCCTGTTTACATGTTTGCATTAGATTGATAGATTTTATTTGTTCATTTTCTCCATTTACTTTAAAATTCCATCCTGCAATTGTTGCACCTTCGTTTCCTCTAATTTTGGATTCATATTTTGAATAAGTTCTACTACCTACAAAACATATGCCTATATCTACTATAATTAGTATTACTATAAGAATTTTCTTTTTATAGGACAATTAAAATACCATTCCTCCTTACTTATTAAATTATTAAATTTGGTTGTGAATTTTTGGGAAGAAACTCCCATGAATTGATTTAAAATTTTATAATTTTGAATTATGAAAAATATAAAAATGTAACTGCATTATAATTGCGTATTTTTATTTTGTCAATAGTTTTTTTGAAATTTTTTAAAACTTTTTTATCTTTTGTATCTCTTGTCGCTGTAATGTTACATCATTCGACCTTTTACTTTTTCTTTTTACATTTTTCTACTTTTTGTTGACTCCTATTACTCCACCTAAAATACCACATATACAACCTGACATTATCATTATTATAGATTGTAAGCTTAAGCTAAAATTCCAATTTAATAAACTAGAAATTATATATAATATTAACAAATATATTATCCCTACTAGTCCTCCATTTAAAATTCCATTCTTTCTTATTTTTACATTTCCTATAATGCTACCCAAAAGAATACTAATTCCTGTTGTTACTACTATAACTGGCTCAACACATGCTTCATTTATATTTGTATATGTTAATAAAATTGAAAATATAATTAAGCTTATAAAAGTAATTATTAAAGCAATGCCTACTCCTTTTACTAAATTTATTCCTATTATATTTTCAATTTTTTCTATTTTTGTATTATTTGCCATCATCTTCCCTCCTTGTTTAATAATATTATTAAATATCTTTTTTTAGTACATTTTTTATCGGTCAGGCACTTTTATTTTTCTAAAACATATATTTAAGTATGAGAAAGATGGAGGTGCTTTTATGTTATCAACACTTTGTGGTATAGGGTTGTTAAGCATTTTAGAATTTTTACACTCAGCAGTTTTTGTTGTACGGTTACATACAAGGAAGTAATTTATTTCCTGAGCCACTTTCAAAAGAAGAAGAAAAAATTTGCTTAGAAAAAATGGCTAATGGTGATGAAGAAGCTAGAAATAAACTAATAGAAAGAAACTTAAGATTAGTTGCTTACATAGCAAAAAAATATTCCAATTCAAATTGTAGTCAAGAAGATCTAATTTCAATTGGAACAATTGGTTTAATTAAAGGAGTAAATAGTTTTAGTTTAGATAAAGGCTCAAGATTATCTACATATGTTTCAAGATGTATTGACAATGAGATTTTAATGCATCTTCGTTCTATTAAAAAGTTAAATTCTGAAGTTTATTTAAATGAGCCAATTGGCAAAGATAAAGATGGTAATGTTGTTACTTTACAAGAAATTCTTGAAAATGATGAAAGAAGTATTGAAGATGAAGTTGATATTAAAATTAAAATAAAAAAGCTATATGAAAAGATGAAATCTGTCCTTAAAGATAGAGAAAGAATGATTATTGAGTTTCGTTTTGGTCTTGATGGAAATAAACCTAAAACGCAAAAAGAAATTGCTAAGTCATTAGGAATTTCACGTTCTTATGTAAGTAGAATTGAATCTAAAGCTATTGAAAAATTAAATGAGGAAATTAAAGAATAAAAAAAAATGACCCCCAAATACTGGGGGCATTGAATACTGCTATGCCGACTGAACAATTAACCACATGTCGATTTACTATCGACGCCTCGAATCGATGACATCTACTCAAGAACGTATACTTCTAACTTCTTTTCTACATATGTACCATCTTTAAGATGGAAGAATATAGAATCGAGAGTTATATCTACACCTCCTGGTACTATAAGATCGTCACCAGCTTTCATAGAGACAAGAACTTTGTCTTCGCCTAAGAAAGTTATTCTGACTCTCCCTGTTGCATTCAATCTGGCAAAATACCTGAATGCTTCGTACACATCTTCGAATTTTCTATCGAGGTCATTATTTAGTAAAATGACATTAACCATTTCGCATGTTTTCTTGATTTCATTCAAGAATGCGATTCTGACATTATCATCTACTGTGGGTCTGTAATCAACGATTTTGTTCATCGTTATACCATCCTTTCATGGTAAGAATACAGTATGACCGATAAACTAGCCCTATTGCTAGTTCGTGTTACATAATACCACATTTATGTAACTTTTTCAAGTGTTTTTGCTAAATTTTTTATTTTTTTCTTCTTATTATAAAATCTTTTTCACATTTTATTGGTAATTTTATTTTTACTCTCTGTCCTTTTACACCTGGACTAATGGATTCTATTTCTTCTTCTGTTTCATAATCCCATAATTCTTCTATTCTAAATAGAATTGGCTCTAATTTTTCTGGCACAAGTAATTCTAGCTCATCTCCTACTTTTAATTTGTTTTTTATCTCTAATATTGATTTTTCATCATTATATTCTATTACCTTTGCACCAAATTCATAATTATCATTATATTGCCTTCCTGCATATTCTTGTGTATCTTTATTATTTCTATCATTAAAGTAAAATGTTGTTAAGCTTCTTGTTTTTACTTTTTCTAGTTCTTTTAAATATTTTGTATAATCATAACTTTGAGGATTTTCTATATATTCATCAATTGCATGTCTATACACATTTATTACACTTGCTAAATAATATTCTGTTTTTAGTCTTCCTTCTATTTTTAAACTATCTACTCCCATCTCAATTATTTCTGGTAATTCTTTTATTAAACATAAGTCTTTTGATGAAAATATACTTGTTCCATATTCACTTGTTTCTATTGGCATTAATTCACCTGGATTGTTTGCTTCTTCTGCATATAAATTATATGACCACCTACAACTTTGTGCACAATCACCTAAGTTAGCACTTCTACATGATAAGAAATCACTTAAAAAGCATCTTCCTGAAAAAGCAAAACATATTGCTCCATGTATAAATATTTCGATTTCCATATCTTTTGGTTTATTTTCCATTATGTATTTTAGTTGTTTTTTATTTAATTCTCTAGCTAATATCATTCTTTTTGCACCGTTTTTTTGCCAAAATTTACAGTCTTGTAAACTTACTATATTTGCTTGTGTACTAACATTTATAGGAATATCTGGTGCATATTCTTTTAATGTTTCTATTACTCCTCCATCTGCTGCAATAATTCCATCTGGTTTAAGTACATTTAATTTTTTTGCCATTTCAATTATTTCTTCATACTTTTCATCCCAAGCAAAAATATTTAAAGTTACATAGACTTTTTTCCCTATTTCATGTGCATATTTAATTGTTTTTTCTAAATCATCACTTTGCATATCTGCTCTTGTTCTTAATGATAATGATGAAGTCCCTGCATATACAGCATCTGCTCCATATAAAAAAGCTATTTTTGCTTTTTCATATGAGCCTGCTGGTGCTAATAATTCTGGTTTCATTCTATTTCTTCCTCTTTCTCAGTTATTGTTATTGTTTTTATTTCTTTTATTTTTGACAATTCTTCTTTCAATTTGTCTAATTTGTCTTTTTTTCTTGTTTCCATTACTGTATCAACTCTAACTTCCCCATTGTCTAAAATTACTGTATTAAGAGCTAATATATTTATTCTTGTTTTAGTAAAACTTTTTGTAATATCTAATACTAAATTTACTTTATCTTTTGATAGAATTTCAACTGAATATTTTTTCTTTTCTTTTCCTGGGTTTTCATTTAGTAATTCTATTATTTCTCTTTTTGCTTTTGCTGTTTTTACACTTTCAAGCCAATCTTTTCTTGGTATACATTCATGATCTGAGGTTATTATTTCTACAATTCCCCCACTTCTTAATTTTGTTGTAATTGGCATTTCTACACTATTTATTTTACATCCTTTTATATGTCTTCCAATGTCAGTATGAATATGATATGCAAAATCAAGTACTGTTGAATCTTTTGGTAATACTTTAACATCTCCTTTTGGTGTAAATACATATACTTCATCATCAAATAATTCTGTTCTTAAAGTATTTAAAAATTCGTTAGGGTCTTTTGTTAATTGTTTTAATTCTAAAGTATCATGTATACCTGATAACACACTTTGTAATTCAGTTTCTTCTCTATCTGTTTGTTTTATATATCTAAAATAATTAGTAATTCCATATTTTGATAGTACATTCATATCATAACTACATATTTGTGCTTCTAATATTGTTCCTCCTTCACCTATAATAATTTCATGAATTGCTTGATACATATTATTTCTAGGTAAAGCTATATAATCTTTAAATGTTCTAGGTATTAGTTTATATACTGCGTTTATTGCTCCTAATGCTTTATAACAATCTTTCTTCCCTTTTGTAACTATTTTTAATGCAAATAAATCTTTTATCTGATCCATTGTTATATTTTTTTCTTTTATCTTTTTATATATATTGTATAAGTGTTTTGTCTCGATTTCTGAAATTGCAATGATTCTTTCTTTTTTTAATATTTTATCTATCTTTTCTTTTGTTTGCATTAGTCTTTCTTTATTTGCTTCATATCTTTCTTCTAGTTCTTTTGTTATTTTTTCATAATTTTTAGGGTATAAATATTTGAATGATCCGTCTTGTAATTTCATTTTAAAATCATACATTCCTAGTTTATGGGCGATTGGAGCATAAAATTCGATTGTTTCTGTTGCTATTGCTATTTGTCTATCTCTTCTTAGATATTTTAGTGTTGATATGTTATGCAATCTATCTGCTAATTTTAATAGTATTACTCTTATATCTTTTTCCATAGCAATAAACATTTTCTTATAATTTTCTGCTTGTTTTTCTTCTGCAGTTTTAAATAATTGGGTAAGTTTTGTAACCCCTTCTACTATTTGTGCTATTTCTTCACTAAACATTTTTTTAATGTCTTCATATGTTCCTTCTGTATCTTCTACTACATCATGTAATAATGCTGCACAAATTGTTTGGGTGTCTAATCCTAAATCTGCTAGTGTATATGCTACATTTAGAGGATGTATTATATAAGGCTCTCCTGACTTTCTAAGTTGTCCTCTATGCATTTTTTCAGCATAATTATAAGCTTTTTCTATTAGACTTCTGTCTATACTTCTATTTTTTCTTTTCCCTACTCTGATTACATCTTTAATTGTTATTTTATCTTGCATAAGCTTCCCCTTCTAATTTTATTTTATAATAGTTTGGCTTTCGTCTGCTCCAACTCCAATATATTTCACTTTAACTCCTGTATATTCTTCTATAAAGCTAATATATTCTTTTGCATTTTCTGGTAAGTCTTCATAAGTTTTTGCTCCTGTAGTATCCCATGAGCCTTTGAATGTTTTATATACTGGCTCACATTCTTGTCTGTTCATTGGTATATAGTCTATTTCTTTTCCTTTATATTTATATGATACACATACTTTTATTTCTTCTAATTTTCCAATAGTATCTACATGATTTACACATAAACTTGTAAGTCCATTTATAAATGCAGCATCTTTTATCATTACTAAATCTAACCATCCACATCTACGTGGTCTTCCTGTAGTTGTACCATATTCATGTCCTAAATCTCTTATTTTATCTCCTATTTCATTTTTTTGTTCTGTTGGGAAAGGTCCTTCTCCTACTCTTGAGCAATATGCTTTTATAATTCCTATTACTTCATCAATTAATGTTGGTCCTATTCCAGCTCCTGAAGCTGCTCCACTAGCATTAGGATTTGATGATGTAACAAAAGGGTAATCTCCATGATCTAAATCTAAATATAAAGCTTGAGCACCTTCTATAACTATGTCTTTATTTGCTTTATATGTTTCCATTATTATATGTTGTACATCACATATATATTCTCCAAGTTGTTCTTTCCATTTCATACATGTTTTATATACTTCATTTTCATCAAATGTTTCATAATCATATTTTTCAAATAATATATTTGCTTTTTTTAGCATTTCTCCTATTTTTTCTGGAGTTAATTCTCCACTTATTAAGTCATTCATTCTTATTCCAGTTCTATCACATTTGTCTGAATAGCAAGGTCCTATTCCTCTTCCTGTTGTTCCTATTTTGTTCTTTTTCATCTCTTCATAAAGTGCATCTAATTTTTTATGTTGTGGCATTATTATATGTGCTTTTCCACTTATAAATAATTTTTCTGGATTGATTTCTACTCCTGCTTCTCTCATTGTTTTAATTTCTGAAATTAAAACATCTGGATCTATTACAACTCCTGGTCCTATTATTGATTTTACTTCATCTCTTATTATTGCTGAAGGTAATAGGTGCATTGCATATTTTTTACCATTTGCAACTACAGTATGTCCTGCGTTATTTCCTCCTGTAGCTCTAATTACTAATGCTGCTGTTTTTGATTCATAATGTGAAGCACGTCCTTTTCCTTCATCTCCCCATTGTATACCAACTATTTCTTTTATCATTTCGATACACCTTCCTTTCCTTCTCTGTTATATCATATTTCTTTAAATAAAAAAAGTAAATTTTAGATAATTTACTAAAATTTACTTTTTATTGTTTTCATTTAATTTTACTAATTGCTAAACCGTCTCCTACTTCTAATATTTCTGTTTCTAAATTCGGATTTTCAGAGACTTCTTTTATGTATTCTCTAAGGTTTCTAACAGCTGTACGTTGTTTATGTTTATTATAGTTGCTCATTACATATCCTTTATATAGAATATTATCTGCAAATATTATTCCGTTTTTATTTATCATACGTAAAGATTCTTTTAAGAAAAATGGATATTTACTTTTTGCAGCATCTATAAATATAGCATCATATTTTTCATTTAATGTTGGCAATATGTCTACTGCATCACCTTCATATATTTTTATTTTTTCTTCTACTTCTGCTTTTTTGAAATTTTCTTTTGCTTCAATTACTTTATCTACTTCTCTTTCAATTGTATCGATTGTTCCATTTTCTTTTAGAAACTCTGTAAAACATATTGCAGAATATCCTACTGCTGCACCTATTTCTAATATTCTTTTGGGAGGATTTTTTCTTAGTGTTTTTTCTATTACTTCTAGTGTATCATCCATTATTATTGGAATATGGTCAGCCAATGCTTTTTCTTTTATTTTTTCTAGTTCAATTTTATTCATTTTTTAATCATTCCTTTTTTATTCATTGTTTATAAAATGAAAAATATTAACTATTATTTTTGGCTGTTACGTGCAGCTCTTTCACGTTCTTTAGTATCTAAAATTTTCTTTCTTAATCTTATTGATTTTGGTGTTACTTCAACAAGTTCATCATCTTCAATAAATTCTATTGCTTTTTCTAATGACATTTGTATTGGTGGTACTAAACGTAATGCTTCATCTGATCCTGAAGCTCTTGTATTTGTTAAATGTTTTTCTTTACATACATTTATTGCAAGGTCTTCACCTCTTGCATTTAACCCAACTATCATTCCTTCATATACTTCTACACCTGGTCCTATGAATAAATCACCTTTATCTTGTGCATTGTATAATCCATATGTTACTGATTTTCCACTTTCCCATGCAACTATTGTTCCTCTAACTCTTGATATAACATCTCCCTTAAATGGCTCATAACAATCAAATATGTGATTCATTGTTCCTTCACCTTTAGTATCTGTAAGGAATTCTGTTCTATATCCAATTAAACCTCTTGCTGGTATTTTAAATTCTATTTTTGTATGTCCTTCTTCTGCTGGCTCCATGTTGATCATTTCTGCTTTTCTTTGTCCTAATTTTTCTATTACATTTCCTATTGCATCATCAGGAACATTTACTACAAGTCTTTCTATTGGCTCACATTTTTGTCCTTCTATTTCTTTATATATAACTTTTGGACGTGATACTAATAATTCAAATCCTTCTCTTCTCATTGTTTCAATTAGTATTGATAAATGTAATTCTCCTCTTCCTGATACTTCAAAAGAATCTGCTTGATCTGTTTCTTTTACTCTTAGACTAACATTTTTTTCTAATTCTTTAAATAATCTATCACGAATATGTCTTGATGTTATAAATTTACCTTCTTTTCCTGCTAGTGGTCCATTATTTACACTAAATGTCATTGATACAGTTGGCTCATCAATATCTACAAATGGAATTTTTTCTGGATTATTGAAGTCACAAATTGTATCTCCTATATTTATATCTGGAATACCAGCAAGTTCTATAATATCACCTGCTTTTCCTTCTTCTACTTCAACTTTATTTAGTCCTATATGTGTATAAACTTTTGCTATTCTTCCTTGTGTTATTTTATCTTCTTTTCCACATATTGAAACAGGCATACCTACTTTTATTACTCCTCTTTCAACTCTTCCTACTGCAATTCTTCCAACATATTCATCATAGTCTATGTTAGAAACTAACATTTGAGCTGGACCATTTTCATCACAATCTGGTGCTTGAATTGTATTTACTATTGTTTCAAATAAACAATTTAAATTATCTGATTCATCATCTACATTCATTTTTCCAATTCCTTGTTTTGCTGAAGCATATACTACTGGGAATTCTAATTGTTCATCTGTTGCATCTAATTCTATAAATAATTCTATTACTTGATCTACTACCTTTTGAGGGTTTGCACCAGGTCTATCAATTTTATTTATTACTACTATTGGTTTTAAGTTCAATGCTAATGACTTTTTCAAAACTTCTCTTGTTTGTGGCATTGCCCCTTCAAAAGCATCAACTAATAAAAGTACTCCATCAACTGTTTTTAGTACTCTTTCTACTTCTCCTCCAAAATCTGCGTGTCCAGGTGTATCAACAATATTTATTTTTATATCATTATACATTATTGATGTATTTTTTGATAATATTGTTATTCCTCTTTCTTTTTCCAAATCGTTTGAATCCATTATTCTTTCTTCGACTTGTTCGTTTTCTCTAAATACATGGCTTTGTTTTAATAATGCATCTACTAATGTAGTTTTTCCGTGATCTACGTGTGCAATTATTGCTATGTTTCTTATCTTTTCGTTATTCATTTTCTTTTAAACTCCCTTTTTTTCTCATTTTTTACAACTACATAATTATACACCTGTTTGGTACTAATGTCAAGAAAACAAAAAAGCATTCGTAGGCTAGAATGCTTTTATTTTGACAATTCTACTATTTTCTCCATTATCTCATTTGTAATTTTGTCTAATTGTTCTTTGTCTTTACATCCTTTATATTTACTATAATCTAAAGGCTCTCCATATTTAATTGTAACTTTTCTATTTTCTTTATCTCCACCTTTTATACCACAAGGTACTACTTTTGCACCACTTCTAACTGCAAAAAAAGCTACTCCATCTTTTGCTTTTTCACCTTTTGCCATACCATTTCTAGTTCCTTCTGGGAAAAGAGCTATACATTTTCCATCTTTTAATGCTTTTAAAGATTCTTTTATTGCTGATATATCCTTTTCATCTCTATTTACTGGTATCGCATCAAAAGCCCATCCTAGAAATGCTAAAAATTTATTTTTATATAATTCTTTTTTTGCTAAAAACCTCATATCTCTTTTTGCTGTTGCTACCATTAGTGGTGGATCTACATATGTTTTATGATTTCCACAAAAAATTATAGGTCCTCCTTTTGGAACATTTTCTAATCCTATTATTTTTGCACTATTATATATTCTAAACCACCAATATAGAGCACCTCTAACTACCCATTTAACTATTTTTTTCATTTTCTATCACTTCCATTACTTTTTTTACTTCTTCTTCTATTGACATTTCAGTTGAATCTATATATATAGCATCTTCGGCCTGTTTTAATGCTCCTATTTCTTTTTCCATGTCATTTTTATCTCTCATTTTTATGTTTTCTAAAATTTCTTCATATGTCATTTTAATTCCTTTTTCTTTGTTTTGTTTATATCTTCTTTTAGCCCTTTCTTCTGGAGTTGCATCTAAATATATTTTTACATCTGCATTTGGAAAGACATATGTTCCTATATCTCTTCCTTCCATTATAATATTTTTACCTTGTGCACATTTTCTAAAGATTTCATTTAATTTAAATCTTACTTCTTTTATAGAAGACACTTGTGAAACTATATTGCTTACATCTTTTTGCCTTATTCTTTCTGTAACATCTTTTCCATTTAAATATACTATGTCTTTATTGTTTTTCATTCCAAATTCTATATCTATTTCATCTAAAATTTTTATTATTTTTTCTGTTTCTTCTAATTTTATATTTCGGTTTATTGTTTCTAATGCAATTGCACGATATGCTGAGCCTGAGCCTATATTTATTAAATTTAGTTTTTTACTTACTTCTTCTGTAACAGTTCCTTTTCCTGCTCCTGCTGGTCCATCTATTGCTACTATAAAAGACATTACTATTCTTCCTCCTCTTCTTTTGGTGGTACATATATATTTCTTGCAACAACTTCTATGTTTTCAACATTCATTGTTGTTAATTTACTAATTTCTTTTGAAACTTTTTCTTTAAAAGATTTTAGTCCTTCTACAACATTATATCCATAAACAATTCCAACTTCTATATATATTTTTACCCCTTCTCCATAGTTGTCTACACGTAGTTTTTGAATTCTATGAATTACTGGTGCTTTTATTGCTAAATATTCTACAATTTGTCTAAATACATTATCAGATATTGTAAAGTTTCCCATATAACTAAAAGTAGGTCTTATTATTGATTTTTCTGATATATATGGCTGTTTTCCTTTTCCTTTTGATTTAAAAATTTGTAATGGATCTAATAAATATCCTGAAAAGTCTTTTTTTATTTCAAAAGTTGGAACTGGTATTACATGTTTTCCTTCTACAACTCTTGTTCTTCTAGCTGCTTTCATTTCTTGTTCTGTTGCTACATCTGTTATATATATTGTTTCAGAAATTTCTGGTAGTCCTAAATTAGCAGCAATTTTTTGTACCATCCCATCTGATGTTCCTAATATTAGTACACTTTGAGGACGATATTTTTTTAATGCTTTTACTATTTCTTCTTTTTCTTTTTCTTCAAAATATAAGGCTTTTTTTACTGTTTCTATTTTTGTTGGTGCTTTTTTTGCTGAATGTCCAGCTATTACTTCATTGTCTTTTATCAATAAACCATCATCTATTATAAAGTGTGTATTTTTTTCTCCTGCTACCATTTGTGCTCTATAACTTTTACCTGTTCCAGATGGTCCAACAAAAGCATATACCTTTATTTTACTCCTTAAAATTTCATCTAATAACATAATTTTCTCCTTTTAAACTATTTTACTATAATTGAAATAATGTATCAACCTTTGTTTATACTTTTTCTTCTTAGTTGCCCACATGCAGCTTCTATATCTGAGCCTAACTCTCTACGTATTGTTGCAACTATTCCATGATTATTTAAGTAATCTCTAAATTTCATAATATTTTCATTAGAAGATTTTGTGTATTTACCGTTTTCTATTTTATTTATTGGTATTAAATTAACATGGCAATTCATACCTCTTAATAGTTTAACTAATTGTTTTGCATCATCTAAGTTATCATTATTTTCTTTTGCTAGTGCATATTCAAATGAAACTCTTCTATTTGTTTTTGATATATAGTCTTTACATGCTTTTATTAGTTCTTCTATTTTATATGTGTTATTTATAGGCATCATTTCACTTCTTTTTTTATTATTAGTTGCATGTAATGATATTGAAAGTGTGCATTGTATATTTTCTTCTGCTAATTTGTATATCTTAGGAACAATTCCACTTGTTGATATACTTATATGTCTTGCTCCAATATTTATTCCTTTTGGATTATTTATTATTTTTATAGCATTTATAACATTATCATAATTATCTAAAGGCTCTCCTATTCCCATAAATACTATATTAGAAATTCTAACACCTGTATCGCGTTCTACTGCAAGTAATTGTTCAACAATTTCTGCACTTGTTAAATTTCTTATAAATGGAATTCCTGTTGATGCACAAAATTTACATCCCATTTTACATCCAACTTGTGTTGTTACACATATTGTATATCCATGATGGTAACTCATAAGTACTGTTTCTATAGCATTCCCGTCTAAAATATCAAATAAATATTTTTTAGTCCCATCACTTGCTTCTTGTTTTTTTATTATTTTAAATTCATTCATTGTATAATTATTATTTAACATTTCTCTTAACTCTAATGATAAATTAGTCATGTCATTAAAACTATTTACCTTTTCTCTATATAACCATTTAAAAATCTGTTCTGCTCTAAATGGCTTTTCTCCTATTTCTATCATTTCTTGTTTTAATTCTTCTAAATCATAATTTTTTATTTGTTTCATTTCTTTCACCAA
>CANQGV010000016.1 GCA_947623475.1 uncultured Clostridia bacterium
GAAAAATATTGTGGTATTTCTGTTGAAGGTGTTATTGGGAAAGCTGCTACTACATCTGGATTTATTTGTCTCATAGCTACTGCAACTGCTTCATTACCACTTAAACGTTCTCTTATTCCCATATTATACTCCCTCCTCTTTCATTTCTATTGCTTTAAAAGGACAAACTTTGGCACATACACCACATCCTTTACAATAATCATAATTAAAATCTGTTCTATTTTGATCTGCACCTACTGGAATTGCATCATCTGGACAAACTGGAAAACATAGTCCACATTGTTTACATTTTTCTTCAATCCATTCAGGACGTGAACTTCTCCAATCTCCTGTTTTAAAATCCAAAGCATTTCCTGATGTATAAATATCACCACCAGGAGTCATTTTTTCCATAGGTGTATTATTATTTATTTCTGTCATACTTTTTTTACCTCCTTTAATGCCATTTCTAAGGCTTTCATATTTCCTTCAATTACTTCAGGTTTTTTAGCAAATTTATGCTTAAATGAACCTTTCATATCTTCTAATAATGCCTCATCACTCATTATTCCAGCAACTTTTACTATTGCTGCAAGCATTGGTGTATTTGGGAAATACCTTCCTAAAGCTTCTTCTGATATTTTTCTAGCATTAATAGTATAGATTTCTCCTTGATAGCCTTTTAAATATTTTTTTAATTCTTCTCCATCTTTAGTTGAATTTATTACAATTGCTCCATCTTCTTTTAGTCCTGCTGTAACATCAACAGCCTCTAATAAGCTATCATCTACAACTACAACATAGTCTGGATTATAAATGTTACTATGAACTGTTATTGGTTTATCACTTATTCTGTTATATGCTGTAATAGGAGCTCCCATTCTTTCAGGTCCATATTCAGGAAAACCTTGAATATATTTACCTGTATTAAAAGCTGCATCTGCTAATAATAATGATGCTGTTTTAGCTCCTTGTCCGCCTCTACCATGCCATCTAATTTCTATTAAGTTATTCATGTTTTTTGTAGCCTCCTTTTTTTATTTTATAAATAAAGTATATGTCTAAATATATGGAATGTCAAGAATAAAAAAAGCAAAAAAAATAGAAATGATTTATTCATTTCTATTCTTCTTCTGATTTCGATTTTTTATCTGATATTTCTTCAGGAACAACAATATGTTTAGGTTTTTTTTCTTTTATAGATTTAGGTGTTACATCATTTAAATGTTCATATGCTGGAGATATATCTAATTCTGATCCGTCCCCAGAAACAACCTTTATTTCTTTCTTTTCTTCTGACATACTGATTTCCTCCTCTTTTACTATTTTTATAATATTAACATACTTTTATTATTTTTGCAATTCTGTATTTTCTTTTACTGTCCTTTTTGTTATTTTTCCTTTTGTAGGAATCATAAATAATAATCCTATTATTATTGGTAAATAACATGTATATATTCTCCAAAATAATATTGATAAATTTATTGTTCCTTCTTTAAATATTGAATTGAATAGTAATAAAAATCCACCTTCTGCTCCTAGTCCTGACCCTGGTGTTGGTATAAACATCATTATTAATAGTAAAAACGCTTGGATTGGTATGATTTGCCAAAAGCCTATTCCTGAATTTCCAAATGCTCTATATACCATATATGTTATTGAATAATATGCAATACTTTGTATTGATGCAATAATAAATGTTTCAAGTACCATTTTCTTTTCTTCTTTCATTATCTTAAATTGTTCTGAAAAGTTATCAATACTCTTATTTAATTTTTTAATTCTTTCTTCAGGATGTTTTATTAAATGAATTTTAGCAAAAAATTTAATAAATGGTGTTGTTATCTTTTTTATTATGCTTCTCTTAACTCCTATTAATATTACTCCAATTATTGCTATTATATTTATTGCAAATCCTATTATCGTTACCCACAAATAATCTTTCATTAAATTTATGAAAAAATCTAATTGAAAAGCTGCAATAACAATTGTAGTAATAACTAAAGAAGATTGTACTATAATAAATTTCATTGCTAATACTGATAAAGAATCACTTACTCTTTTGCCTGTTTTTGTAAGTTCATATGCTTGCATTGGTTGTCCTCCTGAAGCAAATGGTGTTATGTTGTTAAAAAGCAAACCTATCATTGATACTTTTACAGAATTTGTAAATGGTTGATCTTTATATTTTGTTTTTAATGGTAAATGCAATGTGAAAGCTTCGCAAACAGAATGTATAAATAAACATATTAAACCACCTATTACCCATCTATAATCTACTTGGTGTAATAGGCTTATTATATTATCAATTCCATCTTTCCATATCATATATGCTATTAAAGCTATACATATTACTGCAACGATAATAAAATTGATAATAGTTACTTTTTTATTTGCTGGCTTAACTTGCATTTCTTGCTCTTCATTTTCTTGCTCTTCGATTTCTTCTTTCATATATTATTCTCTCCTAGTCTTGTTCTGGTGCGCTTACTGGGCAAACTCCTGCACATGTTCCACATGATATACATACAGATTCATCTATTTCATATTTTGTTTCTCCTTGAGATATGCAATTTACTGGACATTCTGCTGCACATGCTCCACATGATATACAATTATCACTTATTTTATATGCCATTTTTTTCACCACCTTTCAATTCATATCTTTTAATTATTTTCTAATCTATTTTTAATGTCTTCTTCTTGAAGTTTTTCCAATTCTTCTAATTCTTCTTTATTTTCTAATTCTTCCTCTGTTATTTTTTCATCTTCTACATCTTTTATAACTTTTACATCTGAAGCATTATATTTTCTATAAAAATATCCATCTCCATCTTCTTCTTTTATTTTAACTCTTACCATTTCTTTTAATGTTTCTATTGAATCAATTTCACCTTCGCCTTCTTCTGTTTCTACAATAGCTCCAACTTTAGGTAATCGTTTTAATTTTTCCTTATATACATCATCTTCATATTTAAGACAACACATTAATCTACCACATGCTCCTGAAATTTTGTATTGATTTAGTGGAAGATTTTGCTCTTTTGCCATTTTTATAGATACACTTTCAAAATCGTTTAGGAAATTACAACAACATAATTCTCTTCCACATACTCCATTTCCTCCGATTCTTTTTACTTGATCTCTCACTCCTATTTGTCTTAATTCTATTCTTGTTTTGTATATGGCTGCTAAATCTTTAACTAGTTCTCTAAAGTCTATTCTTTCATCAGCCGTGAAATAAAATAAAAGTTTACTGTTATCAAATTTACATTCAACATCTGTTAAGTTCATATCTAATTTATGTTCTTTTATTTTTTTTATACAAACTTTGAAAGCATCTTTTTCAATTTTTCTACATTCATCATAACGTTTTTTATCTTTATCGTTTGCTATTCTAATTACTTTTTTTAATGGTGCTATAACTTTTTCGTCTTCTACAGTTCTGTTGGGTATCATTACTATTCCCATTTCTTCCCCTTGAACAGTATCTACAATAACTTTATCTCCTTTATTAATTTTTAAATTTTTTGGATTAAAAAAGTATATTTTTCCTACTTTTTTAAATCTAACTCCTACTATATTTTTCAATTTACTTCCCTCCACATGTTCCACAGCATATTGTCTATACACATATCATAATTACAATTTTGTTTCAATCTTTTTTTTGTTTCTTCAACTATTGAAATACAATTTGCAAATTTATGATTTGTTTTAGCTATTTCTAATAACTTTACATTTATATATTCTAATAATTTTTGAATTTCCTCTTTCGATTTATATAAAACTTCAGCCTCATTTGTAGTTTCTATTAAATCTACTTTTTCTAGATTTTCTATTAGTTTGTTTATTTTTTCATAGCTTTCTCTTTTGTCTTTTAATTCTATTGCTTTAGCAATACTTCCTTGGAATATCTGAAGCATTTCTTTGGTAACATTTTCTATTTTATAATTTTCATATAGAAATTGTTTCATTTCTTCATCTTTTATTTGCTCAAATTTAATTATCATACATCTTGATTTTATAGTACTTAAAAAATCATTTTCATTTATCCCTATTAAAATAATTGTTACAAATTCTGGTGGCTCTTCTAATGTTTTTAATAAACAATTTTGAGCTTCTACTGTCATTTTATCAGCATCATTTATTATATATACTTTTTTCTTTGCTAATATTGGTTTTTCTTGCACTTTTAACTGCATTTCTCTTATTTGGTTGATTTTTATAACATTTCCTTCTGTTTCAATGAAAATAATATCTGGGTTGTTTGTCCTATTTACTTCTAATAACGTCTTTGCAAATTCTTGTGCTATTTCTTTTTTGCCAATTCCTTCTGGACCTATAAATAAGTAACTATGTGAAGTTTTTTTATTTTTTATAGAACTTATAAGAGATTCTATTATTTTCTTGTTTCCTACAATATTGTCAAACATCCTAACTCCTTATTTTACTTTTCCAAATAATTTTAATGGCCAAATTCTAATTGCTACTGTACTTTCTATTTTTTCTAATGGTACACATCCAAATTCTCTACAATCTGTACTATAGTTTCTATTATCTCCCATAGCAAATATACAATTTTCTGGGACTATAAAATCATCAAATCCTTCACCTGTTACATCTGTTACTACTCCACTTTGTAAATAGTTTTCTTGTAGTTCTTCTCCGTTTATATATACTTTTGTATTTTTTATTTCCACATGTTCACCTGGTAAAGCTATTACTCTTTTTATATAACTTCTTTTTCCTATTTCTAAAAAGTTATATTTAAACCATTCGAATCCTTTTTTTTCTTCTCCATAATATGCAATAGGTTTTGTTTTATCTATTTCTGATCTTCCTTCTACTTTAGCTGGTTCTTCAAATGTTATTATTTCTCCTCTTTTTGGTAATTTTTTTGTTGTTCTTCCCCATCTATTTAACCACAATCTTTGATTTTGTTCGAGTGTTGGATACATTGAAGACATTTTTACTATAGTTGGCGTACCTATAAAATATCTAAAAGTCACAGCCAAAACAATTGCAATTACAATACAATATACCCATTCTAAAGTATTTTTTATAACTGATTTTTCTTTTTTGTTGTTTTCCTCTTGTTCTTTTTTCTCTACTTCTTCTTGCTTTTCTAGTTCTTTCACTATTCTTCTTCCTTCCTTCATTTTCTAAACTATTATACAACAAATATATATTTTTTTCAATTTGTTTATTCTGCATTTTTTGTTGGAATACGTAAAACAACTTCAGTACCTTGTCCTACAACACTTTTTATATCTATACTACCACCATTTTTATCTAAAATTTCTTTTGCTATTGCTAGTCCTAATCCAGATCCTCCCATTTCTCTTGTACGAGCTTTGTCTACTCTATAAAATCTTTCGAAAATTCTATTTAAATCTTTTTCTGGTATTCCTATTCCATTGTCAAATACTTTTATATATGCATCATTATATACAAATCCAACATATATTTTTATTTCTCCACCTTCTTTTGTATACTTTATACTATTTGTTAATATATTTAAAACAACTCTTTCTATATCATATTTATTTGCATAAACAGGAGGTACATCTGCTGTTACAAAGCAATCTACTTTGTGTTCTTTTTTCTTTATTTCTATTGCTAATTTGTCTTGACATTTTTTTACCAAATCTCCTAAATCAAATTGTTCTTTTTGAGTATTTTTATTGTTATCATCATATCTTGAAAGTGTTAGTAAATCTGTTACCAATTTAGCCATTCTTCTTGCTTCTGTTGCTATTACTCCTAAAAATTTATGTTGGGTTTCTTTATCATATTCTCCTTCTAATAATGTATCAGCATATCCCATAATTGATGTTATTGGTGTTTTTAGTTCATGAGATACATCTGCTACGAATTCTTTTCGCATATCATCTAGTTTTACATGTTCTGTAATATCTTGCACCACTGCTATAACTCCGTCTGGTCTATCTTCCTCATTTTTAAATGGTGCAAAAAATATTTTTAAATATTTATCTTCTACTTCTATTCTTTGTTCTGTTGATGTCCAGTTTTCTAGATAAATAATTTTTTCCATATTTATATCAACTTTATATTTTTTAAATATATCTTCAAAAGTATTGTCTTCTGGTCTTATACTTAAAAATTTCTTTGCAGCTGGATTTATTAGAATAATTTCTCCTTCCATATTGAAAGCTATTATTCCATCTGTCATATGTAATAATATTGTTTCTATTTGATTTTTTTGTGTTGATACTTCTCTTAATTTTTCATTTAATTCTTTAGTCATAATTCCTAAAATATCATCAAATTTACTACTACTATATCCTCTTTTACTATGTTTCTTTTCTTTTTTCTCTTTATCTTTTGTATTTATTTTCTCCGCACTTTTTATTAGTTTATTCATTGGATATATAACAAATTTTGATAAGAAAATTGAAATTAAAATTCCTATTGCTACAAATACTCCTGCAATTATTAACAATGCAGATATTGTCTGAGTTTGAACTTCTGAAACATATCTTGCTGCTTGTTGTGAATTTAATCCTGAATTTACTATAGTTTCTCTTACTTCTACTAACTGGTTTGAAAAGAATACTCCAAGTCCAGCTATTATTATTATTCCTGTTAAAAAATAAATTAATATAATTTTTGATTGTACGTTTTTAAACATATTTTTCATTCCTTTAATAAAGATTTGATTTCATCATATATTTTGTTTTCAACATTTTTTGTTGCTATTTTTAATGCATTTTTTGCCATCTTATTCTCTTTATTTTTGTCTAAAAGTATTTCTTCTATTTCATTATTTAGTTTTTGTCCTTCAAGTTCATCATTTAGTATAATTTTTGCTGCCTCTACTTTTTCTAAAACTTTTGCATTATATAATTGATGGTTATTACTTACATTTGGCAGAGGTACTAAAATAGATGGTTTTCCTAAATTTGCTATTTCTGTTACTGTCATTGCTCCACTTCTAGCTATTATTAGATTTGATATATTCATTATTTCTTCCATATTATATATATATGGAACTATTTTTGTATTTTCAATATTTCCGATACTTATTTTTTTATCTTCTAAGTTTCCTTTAATTTTATCATATTGCTTTGGTCCTGTTGCCCATATTATTTGATATTTTTTATTTAGCTTGTTTTCTATTATATTTACTATTGCTTCATTTATTTTTTGTGCTCCTTGGCTTCCTCCAAATATCAATACTATCGGTTTCTTTAAACTTAACTTTAGTTTTGATAATATCTCTTCTTTTTGTTTAATTGTATAATTTCTTTTTTGTATTTTTACTGGTGTTCCTGTGCAAACTATTTTATTAGCATTTTGTATTCTTTCTTTTGCTTCTTCAAACGAAACTAATATTTCATCTGTATTTTTAGCTAACATCTTTACAGCTTTACCTGGAAAAGCATTACTTTCATGTAACATTGTTGGAACTCCTAATTTATGTGCTGCTGTAATTGTTGCTCCACAAATATATCCTCCTGTTCCAATTACTATATCTGGTTTAAATTCTTGTATTATTTTTTTAGCTTGCCCAAAGCCTTTTAATGTTTTATACATCTTTTTCAAGTTATCTATTGATATTTTTTTACTTAATCCATATGCATCTATTGTTTTTAACTCAAATCCAGCTCTAGGTACTAAATCATTTTCTAATCCCCTAGTTGTTCCTATAAATATTATTTCTGATTTTTTTTCATTTTCTTTTATTTTATTTGCAATGGCTAATCCTGGATTAATATGTCCTCCTGTTCCTGCTGCAGCTATTATTACTTTCATATTTCACACTCCTTTTTATGATTGCTTAGCGCTGGCTCTTGAAATATTTAAGAGCACTCCTACTTCGCACAGAAGTATAAACAATGCTGTTCCTCCATAACTAAAGAATGGTAAAGGCATTCCTGTAGCTGGCATTGATGAAGTTACAACTGCTATATTTATTATAACTTGTATTGCTACCAATGATACTATTCCTATCGCTACCAAGCTTCCAAACATATCAGGTGCTCTCATTGCGATAACTATTCCTCTCCAAATAAAAATAACAAATAATAATATAACCAAAACACATCCAAAGAAACCTAACTCTTCACCTAAAATAGAAAAAATGAAATCATTATGTGGTTCTGGTATATATAAGAATTTCTGTTTTGATTCTCCTAAACCTACACCAAATAATCCTCCTGATCCAATTGCATATAAACTTTGTATAACTTGCCACCCTTCATCTGATGCATATTTCCATGGATTTAGAAAAGTTACTACTCTTTCTAAACGATAAGATGCTTTTGTTATCAAAATTATAATTGCTGGTATTCCGGGCTACTATTCCAGTTATTAAAAAATGCCAAAGTTTGCAACCTGCCATTATCATCATTACACAACATATTCCTCCAATTACTATAAGAGCGCTAAAATGTGGTTGTGCTAATAATAAAGCTGCAATAGGTGCTAATGGTAATAAACAAAAAAGAAATCCTTTTCCAAATTTTTGTAAATAATCTCTATTTTTTGTTAAAAATCCTGCATAAAATATTATCATTAAAAATTTCACTATTTCAGATGGTTGTAAAGAAAGAGTTTCTGTTACATATATCCATCTTTTTGCTCCATTTATTTCTCTTCCTACTATCATTACTAAAATTAATAATAATACTGAAAATATAATTCCCCATTTATAAAATTTTTGATAAAATCTATAGTCTATCTTTGATATAAACGCCATAGCTATCAACCCTAAAACTGCAAATAATAGTTGTTTTGAAAAGTACTGATAGCTGTTTCCACTTTCTGAAAGTGCAGAAGGTGAACTAGCAGATAATACCATAATTAACCCTATAGATAGTAAAAGAAATACTGATACTAGCAAAGCAAAGTCAACAGAATTATTTAAAAAGCTAGAAAAACTTCTTTCCTTTTTCTTTTTCTTGGCCATTTATCTCTTCCCTTCTTATATACAATTTATTCCGGCAATACTTAATAGTAATGTAATTATACTAAATACTATTACTACTTTATTTTCTTTCCATCCTGATAATTCAAAATGATGATGTAATGGTGCCATTTTGAAAAATCTTTTTCCTCCTGTTTTTTTGAAATATATTACTTGTATCATAACTGATAAAGTTTCCAATACTGGTACTAATGCTATTATTATAATTAATAAAGGTAATTTCATATATAAAGCTATACATGCTATTGTTCCACCTAGTAATAAAGAGCCTGTATCTCCCATAAACACTTTTGCAGGATGTAAATTGAATACTAAAAATCCTAAAGTTGCTCCTATTACTATACTACCAAATATAGAGATTTCTGTTATATTGTATTTTATAGCTATAACTGTTAAACAAGTAACTATTATTGCTGAAACACTTGATGCTAATCCATCTATTCCATCAGTTAAATTTACTGCATTTGTAGTTGCTAATAATACAAATACTGCAAATGGTATGTAAATATATATTGGCATATTTATATAAGTTTTAATTATTGGAACATATGTATCTGTTCCTAAATTTAATATTTTTGTTAAATACAAAACAAAAACTACTGACACTATTAACAAGCCTAACATTTTATAACTTGGTTTCAATCCTTTTGTATTTTTTAAAACCAATTTTTTAAAGTCATCTATAAAGCCTATCAATCCAAATCCTACTGATACAATTAGTATTGGAATTATTCTATTTACTGTTTCTGCACCACCAGTATGCATAAGGTAAATGCTTACACCTACTACTAAAATGATCATAGTCAAAATTATAACCATTCCTCCCATTGTAGGTGTTCCTTGCTTATTCAAATGTGATTTTGGTCCATCATCTCTTTCAATTTGACCAATTTTTAACTTCTTTAGCATTGGTATTATAATCATTCCTAATACAACTGACGTAAAGAATGATATTAATAATATCATTACATCTCTATTCATTTTTTATCAAACCCTTTTTCTATTATTTGTTTTACAATTATTCTTTCGTCATAATCATATTTTACACCATTTATTTCTTGATATGGCTCATGTCCTTTTCCTGCAAGTACTATTATATCTCTTTTTGTTGCCATCTTTATAGCTTCTGTTATAGCTTCTGTTCTATCAACTACTACTTTATATTTTCCTTTTGTCTTTTTTATTCCTTGCTCTATTTGTTCTATTATATCTTCTGGTTTTTCTGTTCTTGGATTATCTGATGTAATAAAAGTAAAGTCAGCTATTTTTCCTGATATTTCTCCCATAATTGGTCTTTTACCTTTGTCTCTATCTCCACCACATCCAAATACTGAAATCACTCTTCCTCTAGTATAACTTTTTACTGCTTGAAGTATATTTTGCAAACTTTCTGGTGAATGTGCATAATCAATCATTATTGGTAATTCTAATTTATTATCAACTAATTCTGATCTTCCTGGCACTCTTACTTCTAATAATGCTTCTTTTATTATTTCACTATCTATTCCAAATTTTTGTGCAACACAGATTGCTGCTAATGAATTATATACACTAAATCTTCCTGGAATTCCAACTTTCACTCTTTCATTTCTAGTTGTTAGTTTAACTCTAAAATCAACATATGAATTTGTTATAGTTATATCTTTTGCAAGTAATTTTGCAAAATTATCTATTCCATATGTTGTTATATCATTATCTGGAAACATCTTTGGTATTTTAGAGCCATATAAGTCGTCAATGTTTACAATTCCTGTTTTGCACATTTGGAATAATTTCATTTTTGATTCAAAATAATCTTTCATATCTGGATGTTCTTTTTCACTTATGTGATCTTCTGATAAATTTGTAAATAAGCATAAATCAAATTGACATCCATCTACTCTATGCAATTTTAAGCTTTGTGATGAAACTTCCATAACAACATATTCAACACCTTCTTCTACCATCTTGCTAAACATTTTTTGCATTTCAATACTTTCTGGTGTTGTTCTATCACTATCTTCAAGTCTTCTACCATTAATATATGTTGCAATTGTTCCCATTAAACCTACTTTTTTTCCAGCTTTTTCTAATATTTCTTTTATCATAAATGTAGTTGTAGTTTTTCCTTTTGTTCCTGTTACTCCTATTAATTTAAATTTGCTTGATGGGTTTCCATAGTAATTTGTAGAAGTAATTGCTAATCCCCTTCTTGTATTTGATAACATTATTATTGTAACATCTTCTGGAATTGTAAGTGTAGTTAAATCAAAACATCCTTCTTGTACCATTATTGCTGTTGCACCTTTTTGTATTACTTCTTCTATATATTGATGTCCATCTGAAACAAATCCCTTTATTGCAACAAACATATCACCGTTTTGCACTTTTCTCGAGTCATTTTGTATTTCTCTAATTTCTTTATCTAAATTTCCTCTTACTTTTAGTCCCTCTAAACCTACTAATAAGTTTTTTAAAATCATAACTTTTCTCCTTGTCTGACAATTTTTCTATCTTATTATATAACTATTTTATTTTTTTGTATAGGTTTTTAAGTAAAAAAATCACTAAAAAAACCCTTATTATTTATATTTATTAAGGGTTTTATTTTTTATTCTTTTTAGTTGTTTTTACTTTTATTGTATATCCTTTGTATTTGGGCTTTTTCCTCTTTTGGCGCATTTCTTATTTTCATTTGACCTATTATTGTTTTATATCTTTTTTCCATTTCTTTTTTTGTTTTTATATTGTCTTTTTTTCTCTCTTTTTGTAAAGCCTCTAACATTGATTTATATTCTCCTGATGGATATACTTCTATTGGTGTAAAATTATTTTCTATATTTCCTCTTTTATATATAATAACTTCTAAATCTTTTTCTAACTCTCCCACATTTTTTTCTAATGCTTTATAAGATTCATTGTGTCTATTTATATTTGTAAGTTTTGCTGTTTTTAATCCATGAATAATTTGAAGTTCATATCTTTCATGTATTGATAATAAACTATTTAGTTCACCTACTGCTAATATATGAACACTTAGATTTTCTTTATCTATTTTTTCTTCTATTAGTTTTTTTGTTAATGACGGTGCTGCCTCTTTTATTATATTATATTTATTTTTTAATGCATATTCATAAATATTTTCAGCATGGTCATAACTATCTGGTCCAGTAAGATATGCATATAATATTTGATGTTTTTTTGCAATTTCTTGAGCATCAAACCTAAAATGCTTATATTTATCAGAATCTACAAATACACAATTTTCATTTTCATTTAATATTTTTGCAGTCAAGTTACTTTTTCCACTTCCAGTTTGTGCTGCTACTACATATATTTTGGGATTTTCTACTGGTTTTTTATTGTAAAAAGTTATTGCCATTGTATAAAAAAATGTCTTTAAATATTCTTCATCACTTAATAAATATTGTTTCATTTTTTCTTTTATATTTTCGTCTATCCCATTAGAAAATTTAATTTCTTTTACTCTTTTTGCATATTTAAGTAATTTAACTGGCTCTTCTGGAAGCATTTGAATTATTATTTCTGGAATTTCTTTTTTTATTTTATTATATACTTCTATTTTTATTTCTCTTTTTTCCATTTTATATAATCCTTTATTAAGTATTTAAATTTAATATTTTTTCAATTGCTTTTCTGTTTCCTTTATATGCTTCTTCTTGTAATTTAATTAAATCTTTTAGTTCTTTTTGATTTTTATTATTTTCGTCTTTTTGCAATTCAAATATTTTGTCTGCTATTTTTGCCATAATTATTTCTAGAGATACTTCTAATTCTACATGTTCTTGCATAATTTTCTCCTATTTCCTTGATATCTTTGTTTCACAATATTTACAACGATAAACTTTATTTTTCTCATCTGCTAATATAAATATTTGATCTAATTCTTGCTCTATAGATGTTATACATCTAGGGTTTTTACATTTCACAAGATTTACTACTTCTTTTGGTAATTCAACATGATATTTATCTACTTTCTCGCCATTTTTTATTATATTTATTGTTATATTTGGATCTATATATCCTAATATTTTCAAGTCTAAATCTATACTTTTATCTATTTTTATAATGTCTTTACTTCCCATTTTTTTACTTCTAGCATTTGTTATTATAGCTACTGAACAATTTAGTTCGTTTAATTTTAGAGCATCATATATTTCTAATCCTTTTTTTGCTTGTATATGATCTATTACAATTCCATTTGTTATACTATCTATATTTATCATTATTTTCCTCCTATTTTATTTCCAACATTTTCAAAATTAATGCCATCCTTATATATTTCCCATATGCTACTTGTTTAAAATAACAAGCTCTTGGATCATCATCTACTTCTGTTGATATTTCATTCACTCTTGGTAATGGGTGCATTATACATAAATCTTTTTTAGCATTTTTTAACTTACTTTTATCTAGAATATAATAGTCTTTTAATCTTAGATAATCTTCTTCATTAAAGAAACGTTCTTTTTGAACTCTTGTCATATATAAAATATCTAATTCTTCAATATGTTCTTCTATATCGTTTGTTTCAATAAATTCTATATTATTTTTCTTTAAAATATCTGTTTTTACATATTCTGGTGTTTTTAATTCTTCTGGTGATATAAGTACAAATTTAATTCCTTTATATCTAGACATTGCAGTAATTAAAGAATGTACTGTTCTTCCAAATTTTAAATCTCCACATACTCCTATAGTTAAATCTTTCAATCTCTTTTTCTCGCAAGATATTGTTAATAAATCTGTTAATGTTTGTGTTGGATGATTGTGTCCTCCATCTCCTGCATTTATTATTGGTACTGTTGTTCTTCTAGAAGCCACTAGCGGTGCTCCTTCTTTTGGATGTCTCATTGCTATTATATCACTATAACATCCTACTG
>CANQGV010000017.1 GCA_947623475.1 uncultured Clostridia bacterium
GATGATTTATATTCAATAGATGAAAAAAGCACAATAAGAAAATCACATGAAAATCCAGTATTAAAGGAAATATATAAGGAATATATAGGAGAGCCAGGAGGAGAATTAGCTGAAAAATTACTACATACAAAATACAATGAAAGAAAAAAATATAATATAAAAATGGAAGAGTAATAGAAAAAGACAATTAACAACCTTTAACAATAAAAGGTGCTAATTGTCTTTTTTTAATGATTAACCATAAATTCTATTATTTGTTGTTATTTGATTGTCTTTCATTATTTTGATTATTGTTGTTATTTTGATTATTATTGTTTTGGTTGTTATTGTTGTTATTTTTCTTTGATTTTGACATAACTAAGCACCTCCATAAATTTTATATTATTATTATGACCAATTTTGAGAATTATATGTATATAAATTATTATATTGCACTTTTTTAATCAATAATATATAATATATTAGTAAATGACTAAAAATAAAGGAGATTCAAATTGCAAGAATTTAAAAACGAAAAATTAGAAGAATTTAACAATTTTATAAGATTTAGAAAAGTAGCAGTTATTGGTTTAGGAGTAAGTAATATACCTTTAATAGACTTTTTATATGAAAAAAAAGCTAAAGTAACTATATTTGATGAAAAAAATGTAGATGAAATTCCTAGTAAAATAATGACAAAAATAAAGGCATATGAATTTGATTATTATTTAGGAAAAGACTCTCTTAAAAATTTAAAGAATTTTGTTTTAATATTCCGTTCACCAAGCTGTTTACCAACAAGACCTGAACTTGTGGAAGAAGAAAAACGTGGAGCAATAATAACTACTGAAATAGAAATGTTAATGAAAATGTGTCCATGTCCAATAATAGGTGTAACAGGAAGTGAAGGAAAAACAACTACAACAAGTATTATATATAATATTTTAAAAAAAGCAGGATATAATACATATTTAGGAGGAAATATCGGAACACCTTTATTTACTAAATTAAACAAAATGAGACCAAAAGATATAGTAGTTTTAGAATTAAGCAGTTTCCAATTGATGGGAATGGATATTAGTCCACAAACTTCTGTTATTACTAATATAACTCCAAATCATTTAAATATACATAAAGATTATCAAGAATATATAGATGCTAAGAAAAATATTTTTAAATATCAAGATGAAAATGGAACTTTAATTTTAAATTATGACAATGAAATAACAAATAAACTTGAAAAAGAAGCAAATGGAAAAGTAGTTTTCTTTAGTAGTAAAAGTAGATTAGAAAATGGTTTTATAGTAGAAGACAATTCAATAAAAGAATGTGAAAATGGACTAAGAAAACATATATTATATGATGATGAAATTAAATTAAAAGGAATACATAATTTTGAAAATATTTGTACAGCTTTAGCAGCTACTAAAGAATTTGTAAAAACAGAATTTGCAGCAGATACAATAAAGAAATTTAAAGCAATAGAACATAGATTAGAATATGTTAAAACTATAAATAAAGTTAAATGGTATAATGACTCAGCAAGTTCATCACCTACAAGAACAATAGCAGGAATAAAGGCTTTTCCAAAAGGAAAAATAGTTTTAATTGCTGGTGGTTACGATAAAAATCTAGATTATAATCCATTAGCAAAACCAATTGTAGAGAATGTAAAAGAGTTAATATTATTAGGTCAAACATCTACAAAAATAAAAAGTGCAGTGAAAAATGAGTTAGCAAAACAGAAAAAAAGTTTAGAAATACATGAATGTAAAAATTTAAGAGAAGCAGTACAAAAAGCAGAAAGAGTTGCAGAAAAAGGCGATATAGTCCTATTTTCTCCTGCAAGTGCAAGTTTTGATATGTTTAAAAATGCATATGAGCGTGGTACAATTTTTAAAAAAATGGTAAAAGAATTATAGTGAATTTTGAATAAATCAATCACCTTTTGTTAAAAATAATAGTATGAATTTTTTGAAAGGTGGTAAAGTAATGAAAGTTAAAGATTGTATGTGTAATGATGTATGCTCTGTTACTCCAGATACAAAAATAAAAGATGTAGCAAAATTAATGTCAGAAAATCACGTAGGATCAATACTAGTTACAGATCAAAATGATTGCCTATGTGGAATAGTAACTGATAGAGATATAATATTAAGAACAATTGCTTGTGATAAAGATGCAAAAGAGACAGAAGTATCTGAAATAATGACAACAAATGTATGTGGATGTAAAGAAAGTGACGAAATGTCAGATGCAGAAAGCAAAATGTCAAGATTTCATATAAGAAGATTACCTGTATGTGATGAAGATAACAAAATAATAGGTATTTTAACATTAGGAGATATAGCTCAAAAAACAAAAGAAATAGGACAAGAAGAAGTTTCTGAAACAGTAGAAAAAATCTGTGATTGTAATACAGAGCAAAATGCTGAGTAACTATTTCAAAAAATTTATTTAAGAATTTAATATTTAATAAGAAAACAGCATATACTATTCTTAAGGAGAATTAGATGATATTTGATAAAAGATATTGGACAAGTGTCTTACAAAGAATAGTATATGTTGTTTTTTTGCTAATTTGTACTGTAATATCATTCAAATTAGCTATTTTTTATATGCCATTTTTAATTGCTTTTATTATAGCTTTAATAATAGAGCCATTGATAAAAATGATGATGGAAAAACTTAAATTATCAAGAAGAATAAGTGCAATAATTATTTTTGCTTTTGTAGCATTGATAATTTTAGGAAGTTTAACATATGCCATTATTACTACTTTTTCGGAAGCATCTAATTTACTTAGAGGACTTAATGAATATTTTGATAAAGCAGGACAATTATTTAATGACTTATCAAACAGTTTTGATTTTAATAAAATACACTTATCAAATGAAATAAAAATTGTTATACAAAATTCAACAGATTCGATATTATCAACAGCTTCAAACTGGTTAGCCGATTTTTTAAATGGAATTGTAAATGCAGTAACTTCTTTACCTAAAATTGCTATATATTTTGCAATTACAGTACTTGCATTGTATTTTATAAGTGTAGATAGAATATATATTTTAGATCAAATGGAACATCATTTACCAGAAAGCTGGATGAAAAAATTAGGACAACATTTTAGAGAATTAGTTCAAACATTAGGAAATTATTTAAAGGCACAGGCAATTTTAATTATAGTTTCTTTTGTTATTTCTTTAATAGGATTATATATTTTAAAAATTATAGGTTTTAATATAGCATATCCATTACTAATGGCAATATTTATAGCTTTTGTAGATGCTTTGCCTATACTTGGCTCAGGAACAGTAATGATACCTTGGGCTATAATATGTGGACTTAATGGAGATATAAATTTAGGACTTTCAATATTATTGCTTTTAATATTAATGTCTGTGATAAGACAGATACTAGAGCCAAAACTTGTTAGTAAACACATAGGAGTACATCCAATTTTTACACTAATTGCGATGTATACAGGATTTAAATTTATGGGAATTATGGGATTGATTTTTGGACCAATAATACTAATTATTTTAAAAAATATTTTTGCAACTTTTATAGATAGAGGAGTTGTAAAGACAATTTTAAAAAAAGAATAGGCGAGGGTTTATACGTAAATGTATTAACCTTCGCCATTCGTTATAGCCCTCCTAAAACAAGTAAAACTATAAAGCCGATAAGAATAAGACCGAATAAGATTCGTAAACCGAGTCTTATAAAAAATAAACCGATGCTGAAACTTATCCGCATAATCGGAAGAATCAGCAAGAATACAACGACTAATAGTAAAAGTATCAAAGAAAACCTACCTTTCTTAAATGAATACTAAAGGGCCGAATAACTACAATAAGAGTAGTTATTAATATATATATAAAACGTTAATATATATATTATACTACATTTTACATAAAATAGCAAGTGAATGTATTGATTTTTAAATATATTAGTGTTAGAATATTAAAATGAAAAAAAGGTAAAGGAGGAGTTAGTATATGAAAATATCTGGTGCAGAATTATTTGTAAAAGCTTTAAAAGAAGAGCAAGTTGACACATTATTTGCATATCCTGGAGGACAAGCGATAGACCTCTTTAATGCACTTTATGGTGAAAAAGATATAGAAGTTATTTTACCACGTCATGAACAAGGATTAGTACATGCTGCTGATGGTTATGCACGTTCAACTGGAAAAGTCGGAGTTTGCTTAGTAACAAGTGGACCAGGTGCTACTAACCTCGTTACCGGTATTGCTACAGCAAATTATGATAGTGTTCCATTAGTATGTTTTACAGGACAAGTGCCTACAAACCTTATTGGAAATGATGCATTTCAAGAGGTTGATACTATTGGTATTATGAGAAGTGTTTGTAAATATGCTGTTACAGTTAGAAAGCGTGAAGATTTAGCAGAAATAATAAAAAAGGCATTCTATGTTGCAAAAACAGGAAAACCAGGAGTAGTTGTTGTAGATATACCAAAAGATATTCAATTAGCAATGGGAGAAGATACATATCCTGATGAAATAAACATAAGAGGATATAAGCCAAATACTCATGTACATACAGGACAAATAAAAAGAGCATTAACAGTTTTGAAAAATGCTAAAAAACCAGTTTTTTTAATTGGTGGAGGTGTTAATATTGCACATGCTAATAAAGAGTTAACTAAATTAGTTGAGTTAACAGGAATTCCTGTAATTACAACAATTATGGGTAAAGGAGCAATTGATACTAAGCATAAATTATATGTTGGAAACATAGGAATACATGGTTCATATGCAGCAAATCATGCTATAAGTGAATGTGATGTTTTATTTTCAATAGGAACTAGGTTTAATGATAGAATAACAGGTAAAATTGAAACTTTTGCTCAAAATGCAAAGATTATTCATGTTGACATAGATACAGCAGCTATTTCAAGAAATATAGTGGTAGATATTCCTATAGTTGCAGATGCAAAAAATGCAATAAATGAATTACTAGAAAGAGCAAAACCATTAGATTTAGAAAAATGGGTAGAACAAATAAATGAATGGAAAAATAAATATCCTATAAATATAGGTGATTCTGATATGGCTCCAGCTAAGATAATACAAAGTATAAACAAAATATTTAAAGAAGCTATAATTACAACAGATGTTGGACAAAACCAATTATGGACAACACAATTTTTAGATTTAAATAGTAATAAAAAATTACTTACATCAGGTGGTTTAGGAACAATGGGATATGGTTTACCTGCAGCTATTGGTGCTAAAATAGGTAATCCTAAAAAAGATGTAGTTGCAATAGCTGGTGATGGTGGAATGCAAATGAATATTCAAGAGATGGCAACAGCAGTAGTAAATGAGTTACCAATAACTATTTGCGTTTTGAATAATGGATATTTAGGTAATGTTAGACAATGGCAAGAAATGTTTTATAAAAAACGTTATTCAAGTACATGTCTTCGCTATAGAAAAGGTTGTGAAACTGCTTGTAATAATCCAAATAAAAAATGTCCAGAATTCACACCAGACTTTGTAAAACTTGCAGAAAGTTATGGAGCAAAAGGTATTCGTGTTACAAAAAGTGAAGATATTGAAAAAGCATTAAAAGAAGCAAAAAAAGAGAAAAAAGTTCCAACTCTTATAGAGTTTATAATAGACAGAGAAACTAATGTATTGCCAATGGTTAGACCAGGTAAAGCATTAAGTGAAATGACTTTAGAATATAAGGGGGAAATGTAGTATGGATACAAAAAAGAAAAAAAGATGGATATGTTTATTTGTTGAAAATGAAATAGGAGTATTAGCACGTGTTTCAGGATTGTTTTCTAGCAAATCATATAATATAGATACAATAACTGTAGGAACAACAGAAGATACTACTGTATCACGTATGACTATCAGTTTTACAAGTGATGATAAAACATTTGAACAAATAAAAAAACAATTTAATAGAAGTGTAGAAGTAATAAAAGTAGTTGATTATACAGATATTCCAATACATATGAAAGAAATTATATTTATTAGAATAAATCATTGTTCTGAAAAAGATAAAAAAGAATTATTTAGAATAGCAGAAATTTTTGATATATCTATAGTGGATTATAATTATTCTTCAATATTATTTGAATGTACACAAACAGAAGACAGAAATGATGCTTTAATAAAATTATTACAGGAAAAGTTTTTAAATAGAATAGAAATAACAAGAGGGGGAGTAGTTGCTACTGAAGCAATAGGTATTTCAAATAGATAAAAAAGAAAGCAAATACATTTTATTTTGTATTTGCTTTCTTTAATTTATTATTCCCATTCAATTGTTGCTGGTGGTTTTGAGGTTATATCATAAACAACTCTATTTACATGTTCAACTTCATTTACAATTCTATTAGAAACTTTTTCTAAAACTTCATATGGAATTTTACTCCATTGTCCTGTCATGAAATCAGTTGTTTCAACTGCACGAAGAGCAATAGTATAATCATATGTTCTTTCATCACCCATAACACCAACAGATTTTAAATTAGTTAAAACTGCAAAATATTGATTTATCTTTTTGTGTAAATTTGCATTTGCTATTTCTTCTCTAAATATATAATCAGCATCTTTTAATATATTTAGCTTATCTTCTGTTATTTCACCAATAACTCTTATTGCTAATCCTGGACCAGGGAATGGTTGTCTAAACACTAAATTTTCAGGTATTCCTAATTCTAAACCTGTTTTTCTAACTTCATCTTTAAATAAACTTCTTAAAGGCTCAATTATTTCTTTAAAATCAACATAATCAGGAAGACCACCAACATTATGATGACTTTTTATTACAGCACTTTTTCCTAATCCACTTTCAATAACATCAGGGTATATAGTACCTTGAACTAGAAAATCTACTGTTCCAATTTTTTTTGCTTCTTCTTCAAATACACGTATAAATTCTTCACCGATAATTTTTCTTTTCTTTTCAGGGTCTGTTACCCCTTCAAGCTTTCCTAAAAATCTATCTTTACAGTTAACTCTAATAAGATTTATATCATATTGATTTCTAAAAATTTCTTCAACTTCATCACCTTCGTTTTTACGAAGTAAACCATGATCTAAAAATATACAAGTTAAATTTTTACCAATAGCTTTATTTAGTAAAACTGCTGCAACAGATGAATCAACACCACCTGATAGCGCACATAAAGCTTTTTTATCTCCGATTTTTTCTTTAATCATTTTAATAGAATCATCAACAAAAGAAGACATTGTCCAATCACCTGTACAATTACAAATAGAATATAAAAAGTTTTCTATAACTTTAGTTCCATTAACAGAATCATTTACTTCTGGGTGAAACTGAATTCCATATAGTTTTTTGTCATCATTTGCAATTGCAGCATTAGGACAAGAATCTGTGTGTCCAATATTATGAAAGCCTTCTGGTAAAGTTTCTACATAGTCTGTATGGCTCATTAAAAATGTATTTTTATTTTCGAAATCTTTAAAAAGTGGAGAATTTGAATCAATATCGACAGGAGTTGTTCCATATTCTCTTTTAGTTGCTTTTGCAACATTGCCACCTAAAGAGTGAGTCATAAGTTGCATTCCATAACAAATTCCTAATATTGGAATTCCTAATTCAAAAAGATTTTCATCACATCTTGGTGAATCAGAGCCAAAAACACTAGCTGGTCCACCTGTAAATATAATACCTTTTGGTGATTTCTCTTTTATTTTATCAATAGAAATATTAAAAGGTACAACTTCTGAATAAACATTACATTCTCTAACTCTTCTTGCAATTAATTGATTATATTGTCCTCCAAAATCTAAAATCAATATTGTTTCATTTTTCAAAACAAATTACCTCCATTTCATAAAATTATATCTATATTATACAAAAAAGTTATATATAATTCAATATAAAAACATAAGGTAAAATTGAAATATTATGTAAAATATGGTATAATTAATTTATGTATTCTTATTGAATACGGCAAAAATACTTGAATGAAATTTTTTCATTCATAGGACACAGGAAGGAGATTTAATATGTTGTCCAAACTTTTATTAAACAAACGGTATATAGTTAGTATTGGTATTGTTTTAGGGATTTTTGTCTTAATGGCTTGCACATATTTTGCAGGTATGAATAGTGGTGTGGAAGCCCTTTCCACAAACAGTGATTTAACAGTCACTGAAACCGTTGATGGATATGCTATTCATGAGCCTAACGACAGTTGGGTTTATGGCAGAGATCCGTATATTGAGCTAATTCCATATACGGATGAAGATAGCGAAGAATATCCAGATGAAAATCAATTAAACAATATTGAAGAAAATACTGATAATGAGAATTACGGAAATGAAGATGTTTGGGAAGACACGGAGCCACAATGTGGTATAGGATATGATCTGGAAAAAGGCAATATAGAAGTAGTACAGTTCAATTATGATAATGAAACTGGTCAAGCTACATATGTACTATATGACTATTCCACAGATTTGACATTTACTGTCGTTCTAAACCATTATGGCGTAGTCGAAGCATATTAAACTGCTTACCCCTCGTAAGAGGGGGTTCTTTTTTTATGCAATATATTTGTAGAATTTGTAATTGACCAAAAAGGAATTGGTGTGCTAAAATATTTTTATAAAATATAAATAAATGGAGGTAAGTTATGATAGATCTTCATATGCATACAAAATACTCAGATGGTACAGATGAGGTTGTAGAAATACTAAAAAAAGCAGAAAGGTTAAATCTTGATTTTATATCAATTACAGATCATAATACGTGTAAAGCTTATGATGAGTTAGAAAATATAAAAGTAGAAGATTATTATTCAGGTAAAATAATAAAAGGAATAGAGTTAAATACAAAAATGTTAGGTGTTCCAATAGAAATACTTGGATATGGTGTAAATAAAGATATTATGAATGATATAACAGCTAAAAAATATCTTACACCACAAAAAAGAAATATGTTAGAAATGAAAAAGTTATATGATATATGTAAAAGAGAAAATATAGATGTAGGAGAAAATGTAATAGAAAATTATGATAGCAATATGTTTACATCAAGATATTTACATTCACTAATAACTAAAAATGAAGAAAATAGAAAATACATAGATGATGAGACTTGGAATAATAGTAATTTATTTTACAGAAAATATATGTCAAATCCAAAGAATTTATTTTATGTTGATATGGATGAATATTTGCCAACTTTTGAAGAAACAGCAAATTTCGTAAGACAAGCACGGAGGATTAGTGTTTATACCACATATATTTGAATATAAAGAAAATGCATTAAAAATATTAGAAGAAATTTTAAATAATCATAAAATAGATGGTATAGAATGTTATTATACAACTTTTACAGAAGAACAACATAGAAAGGTGTTAAATATTTGTAAAGAAAGAAATTTACTTATTTCAGGTGGAAGTGACTATCACGGAAAAGCAAAGAAAAATTGTGAAATGGCAGTAGGAAAAGGAAATTTAAAAATCCCTACAGAAATAGTTAAAAATTGGCCAATAATATAAAACATCAAAGAAACAACACGTTGACATAATTTAAAGAAAATGGTATAATTTATAATATAGAAACTTACATCATGTAAGTTGAAGCCTATATAGGCTAATAAAACCTTAACGGTCTTAAAGTTTTTACTGTTTTAATTTATAAAGTTCTATATTACTTAAAGAAAAATTAAATTTTACTCAAAGAGGGAGGCAAACTCAATGAACAGAACTAATACTAATCAACTAAGCTACGTAAAAAGTGGACTTTGGATTGTTATTACTGGTCTTGACGGAACGGGAAAAACTACTTTGAAAGATAATCTAGCAGATTTCTTTGAAAGTAATGGAAAAAGTGTTAAGAACTTTAAATTTCCTTATCACAAGGAGATTTTAGGACTTATCAACAATGAAATTGGTGGAGGACAACCCCTAAAGGATTCCTACACAGATGCATTAGCATTTATGGTAGACAATAGAATCTTGGGGAAGAGTCTAATTCCTCAATGGCGTAAAACGTACGATGTGCTGGTATCACAACGTTCGTACTTTGATAGTTTTGTTCATGGAGAATGCCGTGGACAAGAGTATGAAGAGACAGAACGTTTGTTAAGACCATACGATTTGGAAAGATGTACTATTATGATACATCTAAATGCAAGGGCTGAAATTGCATATGCTAGAATATGTGATGATCCTGATGCAGACAAGTTTGAAACACTTGACTACATCAAAGAACAGGAAAAGGCTACATTGCGTGGCTATAAAGAAGTAACGGGTGGAAAAAATCCACATTTAAGAGCGTTTAAAGGTATTCTGAATGTCTATATTGACACTTCAGAACTTACTACGGAAGAAACTTTTAAAATAGTTCTTGCGAAATTATATGAACTTGGACTAATTAAATAAGTTTCTAGCCCTATAAGATTTAATTAAAAATCTTATAGGGCCTTTCTTTTTATTTATGATAATAATTTTAAATCCTATTATTCTATATTAAATTCATTATTTGTTATTTCTTTTATTTTTTCTTTATCTTGTAAATGCATTAAATATATATCTGTTCCTTTTGATTTTATAGATTTTAACTCATCTAGAATGTCAGTTATTTTTAAATGGCTTCCACCTGTTATAGAAGTGTCTATATATAATTCATCACAATTATCTAAATAAGGAAGATAAGGCTCTAAAATATATGTATCACCAGTATAAACTATTTTTTTATTATTTATAGTAGCCTTAAAACCATATGCATCTAAATAATCTGTATGTTTAGTTTCAATAAGTTCTAAATCTAAATCATCAATATGATCTGTTAAATTATAGGCTTCACGTGGAGTACCAGTAAAAGTTAAAAATTCTACAATATGTTTACATTTACTTACAACTGTAATTTTTTTATTGCAATTAAAATGTAAATAAGCAAGCAAATGACTTAAGCTACCAGCATGATCGTTATGAAGGTGTGTGATTACAACCTCTATTTTGTCATAATCTTTTAATAAATTAAAATCTCTTTTTAATATATTAAATACTGTATAACCACAGTCTATTAGTAATATTCTATTATTTTCTAATTCTACATAAGCTGAATTATTTTGATTTCCAAAACCTGAATCTCTACCTAAAAAAGTTAATGTTTGTTTACTCATATAAGTATCCTCCTTAAAAAAGTTTTTTACAGTATAACATATTTTTTGAAATTGACCAAGACTTTTTTGTATGTTAAAATAATAAATATAAAAAATTAAAAGGATGATGAACAATGGCAGGTCTTGTAATACATCTTGCAGTAGCACAAGAGTATTTAAAGTATAATAGGGAAGATGATGAAAAGAATTTCTTATATGGCTCAATTCAACCAGATTTTGTTACACCAAAATCAATATCACATTATGGAAAGTCACCTTCATTTACATGTTTGAAAAATTTTTTATTAAGTAATGAAATAAATACAAGCTTAAAAAGAGGACAATTTTTGCATTTGATTACAGATTATTTGTTTTATAATCACTATCTTCCAAGATTTGATCGACAAGAGATGTACCACGACTATCAAGTTTTAAACAAACCAATAATTGAAAAATACAATGTAAATGTAATTGATGAAGCTAAAGAATATTCTAAATCAATAGAAGGGAAGACGAATATATTAAGTTATGAAATGGCATGTAAAATGATTGATGAAATTTCTATGCTTAATTTAGAGAAAGTAAAAGAAGAAGCTCTTAATGATAATAAAAAATGGAACTATTTTTCACGTATATGTGAAAAAAAATAAAACTGGTTTTATACCAGTTTATTTTAATATATTTACAATTGAATCAATAACAATATCAGTCATTTTAGAATAATCCATGTTGTTGTGCTTATGAAATGTAATTTCATGGCATAAATCATCTATCCATTTTAAAATTAAATGAGATCTTTCATAAATATTATTTACAACAATGTTATTATTTTCAAGAATTTCTACTAAAGTTTTTGTTGCTTCAACTTCTTGTTGTTTGAAAATTTTACTTACTTCTTTGTCAGTATGTTGTAATGCTATAATTTCTTCATGTGCAGATTCAGAAATTTTATGTGATTTTATAAAAAAGTCTATAATGTCTCTAAATTCTTTAGATAAATTATTTTTATCTAATTTTTTATCTTTTAAATCGTTAATAGGAAACATTAAATCTTGTGCATAAAGTTTTAATCCTTGTAAAAATATATCTTTTTTATCTTTGAAATATTGGTAAACCGTACCTGTTGATACCCCAGAATATTTTGCAATTTGTGTTGCATCAGTATTATACAAACCTTTTTCACACATTAATTCAAATCCATATTTTAAAATTTTATCTCTTTTTTCAATTGCCCTTTTTTGGGTTGGTTTTCTAAGTTCTGAAATTTCCATTAATATTTCCTTTCTATATTGCATAATATTAGTATAGAACAATCAAAATAAAAAGTCAATGAAAAAAATTGAAAAAAATTTCAATTTGTTATTGACTTTATAAAAGTATAATAATATAATTTAAACGGAAGTTGAAAAAAGTTTCAATTTAGGAGGTGTATTATGAAATTATCAAATTTAAAAGTTGGACAAGAGGCCAAAGTTTTAAGTTTGGATGTTAAAAATAAAGAAATTAGAAGACATTTATTAGATATGGGCTTAACAAAAGGAGTAGTTGTCAAAATAAAGAAAAAAGCGCCAATGGGAGATCCAATAGATATAGAACTTAGAGATTATGAATTATGTATTGGAAAATCAGATTTAAAAAATGTAGAAGTGGAGGTAATTAAATAATGAAAGTAGCTTTAGTTGGAAATCAAAATAGTGGAAAAACTACATTGTTTAATTGTTTGACAGGAATGAATGCAAAAATTGGAAATTGGCCAGGAGTTACTATTGAAAAGAAAATGGGAAAAATAAAAGGAACAAAACATGAAATAGTAGATTTACCTGGAATATATTCTTTAAGTCCTTATAGTGCAGAAGAAGAAATTGCAAGGAAATTTATTTTTGAGGAATCACCAGATATAATAATAAATATAGTTGATGCAACATCATTGGAAAGAAGCTTATATTTAACTACACAGCTGATGGAATTAGATACTAAAATTATAGTTGCTTTAAATATGGCTGATATTTTAGAAAAGAAAGGCATAAAAATAGATGAGAAAAAATTAGAAAAAGAAATTGGTGTAAAAGTATGCAAAATATCAGCATTAAAAGAAACTGGAATAGATAAACTTATCCAAGAATTAGACAAGCCTAGTAAAAATAAAAAAGCAAATACATATGATGTTGAGCTTGAATACTTAATTTCAAATATTCAAGGAAAATTATGCAAAGACTCAAAGCATAATGCATTAAAACATAGTAGATTTATAGCTGTAAAGCTAATAGAAGATGATGAAAGATTTGATAGATATAAAACAAAAGAAATAGAAAATATGATAAAAGAGTTATCAGAATCCTATGATACAGACTTTGAAGAAATAATAGCTACACAAAGATATAGTTTTATTGAAAAAGTAAAAGAGAAAACATTTATAAGAAAAAGTATAAAAGAAACATTTTCAGATAAATTAGATAAAATATTTTTAAATAAGTGGATTGCATTTCCAATTTTCATAATAGTAATGTTTTTAGTTTATTATCTATCAGTAGGAGTGGTTGGAAGTGCTACTGTTGAGATGGTAGAAAATTTAACAACATGGGTAAGTGATAAAATAGCATTAACACTTGAATCATTAGGAACATCAGAAATATTAAATAGTCTAAT
>CANQGV010000018.1 GCA_947623475.1 uncultured Clostridia bacterium
CCTTGAATCATTTTTATACTATATATTTTATCTTTTATATCTTCCCAATCTATTTCTTGTTCATTTATAAATTCTTCTGAAACTCCTATCAATTTTGATAGTGCAGCTATTGAACTTTCTTTATCTTCTCCTAATTTACCTGGTACTAATCCTATGTTTGATATTTCTCCATTTTCTGCAAGTTTGTTATCATTTCTATCTAATATTTCTCCTCTTTTAGCCTCTAATGTTGATACTCTTACTTTATATGTATCATTTAATTCTGGAAATATTAAATTAGATGACCAGTCTATTTTATATTTTCCTTTTTCATTTACTAATTTAGCTACATTTGAAAATTGTATTTCTCCAGCTGATGATGGTACTGTTTCATTATATGATATTTCTACTTTTCCATCTTTCCTTTTTCTATCAGTAATTTGTGCTTCTATTTTTACTGCATCTATTCCTTCATAAATATTTTTATTTCTTTTTATAAATTCCTCTTTAGATATTTTTGATTTTGATTCTTCTGATATTGTTTCATATAATTCTTCATATTTACGTTCATTTATTAGAGCAATATAATTTTTGAAAGTTTTTTCTTGGCTATATTTTAAATATACTAATACTCCTATTACTGCTAATATTACTAATACTACTATTACTGATATGATTACTATTTTTTTAACTTTCATAATTTTCCCTTTCTATAAATATTTTTGCAAATTATTTTTGCTTACTTGCATTTTATCATAGTGTATGGGAAAATAAAAGTGTTGAAATAAATATTATTTTATGCTATAATAATTTTTATATTATTTTTTAAGAAATGGAGGAGAAAAGTGGAAAATTTAAAGTTTTTTAATAAATTTTATCTAGATAAAGAGAAAGATATTATTGTAAATTTATATAAAAATAACCCTGATGAATTACTTTATATTTTAGAAACACCTTATCATAATACTGGTAATTTAATTACAAACTTAGCTAGGATTTTTGGTGTTTCTACTGTTAAAAATGAGTTAGGAATGAAAGTTATTAAAGGTATTTTACCTGCCAGTATTAACGGTGATAATAAAGAAGTTTATATTTTTCGTTTAGGTGGAATTAAGATTGCTAATATTTACCCTGGTGGAAGAATCGAAATTAAAGCAAAAATTCCTGCTATTACGAAAACTTTAATGTCTCAAACTAAAAATTATCAACTTCCTATTAATAAAACTATTTTTAAATCATACATTTTCAAAAAGTCAAAATTCAGAACAGATTTACATACTCATATGAATGCTAACTTGTCTGCTAATTGCTTGATTGCACTAGGTCTTAGTCGACAAATACAATACCCTCTTTACTATATTAAAAAACTTAATTTAAAACTTTCTAATAAACAAGAAAAATTTATTTTAAAAGAAAGGGCTATTGTTGAAAAACAATTTGCAGATTGTGGTTTATCTGGTAAATATTTAACTAGAAAAATTGATGATAATACTTTTATAAATTTTGCAGATTTTATTTTTAATAATATTGAAAATGCAGAAGAAAATCTAAATAAGATAAGAATTAGTTTATCTATTTTAAAAGATGGTCAAGCTGTTTTTACTAATTTGGAAAAATTATATTTATATCGTTATGTATTTGCTAAAGGTATTGAGAGTAGTAAAAAAATTGAGATACTTCCAGAAATGCTAGAAAAACTTCCTGATGTTACTATAAGACTTCTTGTAAAGCAAATGCTTATTGACAAAGAGCCTTCTAGCCCTTATTGTAATAATACTTTAAGGCAAGATAAACTTCTTTGGATTGCAAGAAATTATAAAAAGCAAGGTATTCGCTATGTTGAAATTGCAAATTCTGATCTTTGTAAAAAAGGATTACCTGCAATAGAATTTCTTGAAGAAGTTCATCAAATTATGCCTACTATTGAAAAAGAAACTGGAGTCAAATTAAGATTTTTAGCTGCTATTCGTAGAATTCCTTTAACTATTCTTACACCTTCTAAGGATAATTATAGTTACTTAAGAGAGAATTTAGATGTTATTAAAACAGTTGCTAAGAGTCCTTATGTAGTAGGTAGTGACTTTATGGGTGAAGAAATAAATGATATTTGCGAATTAAAACCTGTAATAAATGAACTTGTTGAATTTGTAAATGAACATGATAAAGATTTTGTTATTCGTATTCACGCTGGTGAAAATGATAGCTTAAGAGATAATGTTGCAAATTCTATTGAATGTATAAGGTCTAGCTTGAAACCTGGTCAAAAAATGCCAAGATTTCGTATTGGTCATGGTCTATATACAGCTGACTTAAATTCTGATAAAGGAAGAGATTTGATTAAGCTAATGAAATATACTGGAGCTGTTTTAGAGTTCCAATTAACTTCAAATGTTAGATTAAATAATTTAAGTGATTTGTATAACCATCCTTTAAAAACTTATTTAAATAAAGGAGTTAAATGTGTACAAGGTACTGATGGCTGTGGCTTTTATGGAGTCGAAACAACTGATGAGCAATTGGCCTTACAAAATTTGATAGGTCTTGATGATGATGATTTTGCTAAAATGAGAGAAGTCGAAGATGAAATTATGAATCATAGTAATGAAGCTTTTGAAAGAAAGTCAAAAGCTTTTGAAGAATTTTTAAATGGAAAATCTATAAGAGCGGCTCTTTTAGATGAAGAAGAACGCATAATGAAAGAAAGTGCTAAAAATCCTATGAAGCTACGTATTGATGATTCTATTGATACTTCTACTATTTTTAAAGATAAAATAAAAGAACTTCCTGAAGATAAAATTCCTATTATTATCGCTGGTGGTAGTTTTAATGCTAAAGATAGAGAAACAGCCTTGACAGATGAAGGAAAACATATTTTAATGCATTTAATTGAAAAGCTTGATAGTAATAAAGTATTTTTTGTTATTGGTCATAAATTAACAGGATATGAAAAAGAAATTGTTGATCTTTGTAAAAATTCAAATAAAAATTTTGAAGTTTATGCATTTGTTCCAAAAAATATTAATAAAGTTATCAAAATAAGATTGGAAGAAGAAAATATTGATGGTATTCGTGTCTCTCCTGAGACAGAAGATTTTGGAATTTACAAAAGTTTTAACTATGAAATATTTGAACGCAGACGTTCTATTGTTATAGCTTTTGATGGTAATTCTCCTGTTTCCAATTTAGTTCAAGAGGCTAAAAACGGAAAAGGTAAGTCTAAAATCTATGTAAATGAAAATGTTGCCTCTTTAAAAGAAAAGGCTAACTCTTTAGAGGGTTATGTTACTCCTTTTAACTTAGGAGAAAATATTGTTGATATAATTTTAAAAGATAATTCTGATTTAATATAATAATAAAAAAATAGGGAAAGGAGCTTAAGTGATTAAGCTTCTTTCCTCTTATTTTTTTAGAACAATTGCTCCATATGGGGCTAAATGTTCTTTATCGCAATTTTCTAGTTTGAATATAACTTTATAATCGCGATATTGTTCAGGTAAACTAATAGCAATTTCTTTATCTAACCGACTTGTAATTACTAGTATAGATTCATTTTCATCATAACGTTCATACATTATTTTGGTCATGTCTAGTTCTACTATTTTCAAATCAGCTCTTTTTAAAAAATCATTCTGCTTTTTTAGATTACCAATTTCTTTGAAAGTCCTCAACAATTCTCTATCCTGTTTTTCCCATGGATATGTTTTTCTATTTAATAAGTTACCATATCCTTCTACTCCTACTTCATCACCATAAAATATACTCAACATTCCTGGCATAAATGCTAATGCACATAAATAAGATTTTAAAATTTCTTTGCCTTTTGAGTATTCTTCTTCTGATATTTTGCGATTTTTCAAAAATTCATTGGATGAATCTATTAAATCCCATCCCCATTTTGCATATTGATTAAAACAGTTACTTCCAAGAATATTTATTATTCTTGAAATATCATGTGTAGATGTGAAATTCATTAGACATTGCATTGTTTCTTCTGGATATTCAGCATCAATTACATTTATAACTTTTTGTAATTTATATACATCGTTATATTTGTAATATCTTACCAATGCATCTGTCAACTGATAATTCATTACCGTGTCCATGCCTAAGCCTGAACTTAAATATCCTCTGTTCATTCTCATAGGGTTTTCCCATACTTCGCCGATTATAAGCGCATCTGGTTTATTTCTATGAGCAGATTTTCTTATTTCAGCAATAAATTCATCTGTTAACTCATCAGCAACATCTAATCTTAATCCATCAATACCTAGTTTGAACCATTGGTTTATTATTCCAGTTTCACCTAAAATGTATTTTTTCCATTCTTTAGAATTTCCATCACATACAGGTAAATTATGCATTCCCCACCAATATTCAAACTCTCCGTTTGCTGTTTTTTTGTAATATGGATAATATGGTGAATTTTTGCTTTGAAAAGCACCTAAAGTATCATATGTACCGTATTCATTGAAGTATTTACTGTCATTTCCAGTATGGTTAAATACTGCATCTAGAATTACATACATTCCTTTTTCATGTGCTTTATCGCAAAGACTTTTTAAGTCTTCATTTGTTCCTAGATACGGATCTACTTGTTCGTAATCTCCAGTATCATATCTGTGGTTTGATTGACTTAATACAATTGGACTTAAATAAAGTATTGTAGCTCCTAAACTTTTAATATAGTCTAGTTTTTCTTCTATACCCTTTAAGTTTCCTCCGAAAAAGTCAACATTCCACTTACCGTTTGGATTAGGGCCGATAACAGGTTCTTCATCCCATTTAGAGTGAATTACTCTGTTAGACATTTCTTGTAATCTGTCGTTTTGTCCTTTTGCAAATCTATCTACAAAGATGTGATAGATTATAGCATTTTTCGCCCAATTAGGTGTATGGAAATTTACTGACATTTTAAAACAATTGCTTTTTGTATTTGCTAATATATTATCTGTTGTTCCATTTTTACATGCTATATATTCTTTTTGATTAGCTGTAAATGAAAAATAGTAATAGCAAATTGCTGTTGTTTCTAAAGAGAAATCTCCTTCGAAATATGCATACTCTGCATCAGAACACGTATAGTTTAATTTAAAATTACAACCATCGATAAAAACGATTCTTACATCTTCTATCCAACCTAAATACATTGGAATCCGTGCTATTGCATGGAAACTTCCGTCATTTTTTTGGATTACTTGTTTTGAGAATTTTGCGTTGTGTGACATTTCCTTTCTCCTTATCTTAATTAAGATTAGAGTTTATTAAGGAACTTTCTAAGTTACATAACTATATAACATTTTGCTTTATTTGTCAATTCTATTTTAATTTTATTTAGATTTTATTTTTAACATATTCTTTTAGCAAATCTCTTGCAAATTTGTTTACTATAATATAATTATCTTCTATTTTTTGTTTGTTTAAATTTTTAGTAAAAATATCTGCATCTTTTCTTTCTAATAAAACTATTTTATTAGTTGAAATTAAAGATAAAATATATGTAATTTCGTCTTTTATAATAAATTTATTTTCAAGACTGTTTTCATCTGTTTCTTCACTTATTTCCATTCTGTTATTTAAAGTATTTGCAATTGCTCTCATTTTAATTTTTTCAGCTTGTTCTTCTTTAGATATTTCATAGTAGTTTTCACTTATTAGTGTTTTTACTAATTCTTCTAAAGATTTACATTGCTTTTCTTTTCCATTTTCTATTATTATTAATTCTTCTAACATTTTTTCTCCTATTTTTCTTCTAATCTGTTTCTATCTATGTCTAAATCATTTTGTAATATTTGCTCTGTCATCTTATAATCTTGTCCATTTACAGCATCATCTCCCATAAATGTTTTCTTTATGATTTTTTTCATATTTATTGGTCTTTCTGCTATATTTTCGCTTATATTTAATTTTAACATAGGCTCCATTTCTATTAGTTCACTATTTGTTTTATATCTTTTATAATAGATTTCTCTATCTTCTTCTGGTATAACCATTTCTATCAATGCTTTTAGTTTTTCTTCTTCTCCACTTTGTTCATTTTCTATTGTTTCTAGATGTTTTAACATTTTCTTATCTTCTTCTGTTATCTCTTCTTTTGGCTTTCTCTGTACTTTAGATAAATCTTCTGCTGCACGTATAATTCCTCCGAAATAAATTTATATTTTCTATCCATGTATTTTCATTAGTTGTACCATTAGCTAATCTAAATTCAATAGTATTTGTTATTTCATCTACATTTCTAAAATTGATTCCATAATATCTATCATAATCTTGAATCTCTTTTGAAAACTCAATTATATCTTCTAAACCATTTATTTGTACTGACCCTTTATTTATTTTCTCTTCAATTTGTTTTGAAATTGGTTTTGCATAATGTGAAATAGATTCTCTTGGTAGTTCCCCTTCTTTGTTGCTGATAATATAAAGTAATTTTTCTGTATTTCCCCATATGCTATGTAAATTTGACCATGATTCTTCACTAGTTAGATAATTTGCTCCAATATGTATGTGTCCTCCACATGTATCAGTTGCTTCTTGCCCACTAGCTTGTAACAAATTACAAATTTTACGTATTGAATTACTATATTCTCCTGTATCTCCTGTTAATATTGGAGATGTTAATTCTACTCCATCTTCTAAACTTCCATCTTGCCAACATTTCCAATCTCCTACTGATTTCAGTGCTCTTAAATATTTGCTATATTCTCCTTCTGTTTCTATTTCAACCCCTACTGTCATATCAGAAGGTAATTTGACTTTTTTAGGATTATTTTTATTTTTATATTCTTTTTTTGTTGCTTCTAATGTTTTTACACATCTTGTACTTAAATTTAACTCATCTATTTTTTCTGGTGTTAAATATTCTTCTATTTCTCCTTTTGCTTTTATTAATTCTACTATAGCAAAATCATCTAATTCAAGCTCTTCTATTTTTTCTTTTGTTAAGTATTTTTCTATATCTTCTGTTTTTGATATTAAATAGACTACAGAAGGGCCTTCTAAAGATAGTTCTTTTAATTTTTCTGGTGTTAAATATTTTTCTATATCTCCTGTTAGTTCTATTAGTCTTGCTGCATGAAAATCATCTAATTCAAGTTCTCCTAATTTTTCTGGTGTTAAATATTTTTCTATATCTCCTGTTGCTCTTATTAAGTCTATTATTTCTAAACCATGTAATCCAAATTCTTTTATCTTATCATATGTTAAATAATCTTCTATTCTTCCTGTTGCTTTCATTAAATTTGTTATATTTAAATTCAAATTTATATTTGGTGATTCTCTATCTTGCCATTCAAATAGATATTTGTCTTTATTACCTATTTCTTTTATCAAATCTCCTATTTCAACTGCAGTCAATTTATGTTCTTTTGCCTTTTCTGGTGTTAGGTAATCTTCTATTCTTCCTGTTGCTTTTATTAAATTTGCAGTTCCCAATGTTAGTGGCCCACTATATATACTTTGAGTTGATAGTAAATATTTATCTATGTTTCCTGTTTCTTTTATTAACTCTGCTATTTGATATCTTGCTAATTTTAACTTTTTTGCACTTTCAGGTGTTAAATATCTTTCTATCTTTTCTGTTCTTTCTATTAAATTTAATAAAGTATAACCTCCTATATTAAAGTCTATTATTCTTCCAGTATCTAAATATTCTTCTAATCTACCTGTTGATTCTAATATTTCTGCAATTGAATATTCTGATAAGTCAAATTCTTCTATTTTTTCAGGTGTTAAATATTTTTCTACATCTCCTGTTGCTTCTATTAATGAAACTATTTCCTTTTCTCTTAACTCAAATTCTTCTATTTTTTCAAGGTTTAAAAAATCTTCTACTCTTCCAACTTCTCCTATCAATTCTGTCAAATCATATGGATCTATTTTCAATTCTCTTCTTTTTTCTGGTGTTATATATTTTTCTATGTTTCCTGTTGCCTCTATTAAATCTACTACAATATATTCTCTTAAATCTAATTCTTTTATGCTTTCTACTGTTAAATAATTTTCTACTTCTCCTGTTGCTTTTATTAAATCTACTATTTCAAAATCATTTAGCTCAATCTCTTTCCTTTTCGTTTTTTCTAAGATTTCTTTAGCACCTTTTTTTATCTCTTCACTTTTTACCTTTTCATCTTTATTTTGAATAAGATCAAGAATTTTTTGAATTTCTTTATTTTCCATAATTTTTCTTCCTTTTTCGGTTTTATGTTGCATATAACTTTTTTATTTTTTAAAAAAACTTTTTAGTTTATTTATTATTTTTGTAAATATATTTTCTTTTTTATATTCAACTATTTGTGTTTCTTCTTTTGATTGTATCTTTTTGTTTATTTGCGTTTCTTGTTTTAATTCTGGATTTTGTTTATTCTCTTTTTTATTGTTTAATTCATACTGCATTTTGTTTTTTTCTTCTTTTAATACATCTTGTTTAAATTTTCTTAATATTATTTCTTTTGTTTCAGTTGTTCCCCAATAATTTATATATAAATATGCTAATATTGTTTTTGTCTCTAGTAATATTTCTTGTTCTTGGAAATTATTATTATTTACTTCAAATTTATAATTCTTGTCCATCTTTCTTTCTAACATATTTATAAACTCATTTGGTACTAACTCAAATTGTGATTTACCTATATTTTGCAAAATAGTATAAACTTCTTTATATGCTTTTGGAAAATTCTCTACTTTTATATTTCTCTTTTCTTTTATTGGATTTATAGTTTGCTGTTTATTGTTTTTAAATAAATCGTTTGGATTGTATTTTTGCATTTGCTTTTCTTCATATTCTCTTTGATTTTTTTCTAATAATGCATTATATTCTTCTCTTTCTTTATCATCACACAAATAATCCCTATATATTAAAGCCATTATTCCTAGTGTTTTTTTACTTATTACTTGCTCTTTTAAAGGATTGTTTATATCAATATTTACTTTATAATTTCTATCATAATTCTTTTCAATAAATTCCAATAATTTTTTTGGAATTTTATCTACTAGTTCTTTGTCTGTATAGTTTAATATATATTTAACTTCAGCCAAAGAATATGATAATTCTTTTGTTTTATCCATTTTATCTTTCCTTTCTTGCTATATTAGCAAGGTATATAAATGCATATATTTATAAATCTAGTCCCTCTTCTTTTTGTTCTTCTCCTATTTCTTTTATTTCTTCTATATCTTCACTTCTCATACCAGAAACGTTTTCTTTCCAATCTTTTTTACTAAATATTTTTTGTCTACTTATGCTAACTGTTTCATTTTTATCAGGATCTGAATAATCTTCAATTTTGTTAGTTGTATACCCTATTTTTTCTTTACTATTTTCTAATATAACTTGCTTAATTTGTTCTCTTTGTTCTTTGTTTGCTCTAATATAAATTTCTACTTCTTTTACATGTCCTTTCGTAAGAAGTGCTCCTATTACTTGTTTATCTTCTCTAGTTATATCAACATCATCATTTGTTAGTTGTTGCATTTCATATATTGCATATGCTTTAATTTTTCTGTCAGCTGATTTAATTTCTTTTCCTTCTTTATCCTTTTTCGATATTGGCATATATTCTTCAAATACATTAAATATTTTTTCAAATTCTTCTCTATCTTCTTCTGATAAATTTTTATATTTTTTAACATAGTCATCAAAAATACTCTTCAATATTGTTTTATTTACTTCTTCTTCATTTCCCAATACTTCTGTGCTTTTCGCTAATATTTGATTATATATTAATTCATCTTGTAATTCATATATTAATGCTAATGTTGGACATGAATTTCTTAGTTTATCTGTTTCTTCATACAATATTGATTTGTAATCATGGAATGTTTTATTTGATACTGTTTCTTTTAAATATTTATTAAAATCTTTTTCTAATGTTTCTTCATTACCAGTATAACTTTTTTTGAATTTTGTTTTTTCATATTCTAGTATTCCTGAAGGTATTACATTTTTATACTCTTTTGCAATTTCTCCATTTTCATCTAATTTTATGAAAAATTTTTCTTCTTTCCTACCTCTAAGTTCTACTTCTGCTTGTCTTAATTGTTTTAATGTATCTGAAATTGCTATAATCGGCTCTTTAAGTTTTCCATTTTCTTGTATATTAGCTTCTGCTACTTCTTTAATTATTTGTGCTTGTATTTCTCCATATTGTTCTTCTTCTGAAGTAAGTTTTCCTATTACTTCTTTATAACTAAATTCTGGATGATTTTGTTTAAATTCTGGAGTATCAAAAAAAGCTTTTAAAGTTCTGTCTACAGGTAAAATTTTTATTGTTTCTAAATCTTCTGAATTCTTTACTCCTTTTGTATTTTCTATTCCTATCTTGGTTGTTTTTCCTTCTGCAAATAGTTTCATTATTATATCTTTTGATAAAATAGTTCCTTCTATTCCATCTCCTCTGTTTACACGACACAAATCAGATAAATCTGCTGGCATAAAAGATAAGGTATCTGCAAGTCTTCCACATATTAATGGCAAGTCTTCTCTAGCTCTTTTTGATGCTGAATATGACATATATTGACCATGATTTTGCACACCTTCAATTATATAATCTTTTATTCCTGACTCTATAAAAGCTTGAATTTCTTTTTCTTTTCCATTTTCAATATATATTTGACAAAATTCTTTAAACAATTTATCTACTATAATACCGCTATATTTTTCATGACTAAAATTAGGATCTATTAAATCTTCAAAAGTTTTTTCACTAGTATGTCCCATTGGTACATGGCCTAAGTCATGTGATATTCCAACTATTTCTGCAATTGATATTACTACTTTGTTTGTATCTTTATCTTGGTAACTCTCATTTTGTTTTCCTTTTGCTTTTTCTATTAGATATTCACATAGAAATCTTGCATTTTTTCCTACTTCGATTGTGTGTGTACCTCTATTAGTTGTAGGATCATTTGAATCTCTTAATACATTATCTCTCATTTGTGTACATCTAAAAAGTCTTTTATACTCTGGAGAGTCTAATATAAATTCTTTAAAAGCTTCTAACATATTAATTGAAACTTCTTTTTCAATTTCTTCTAATTTTTTGTTTTTTAATTCTTCTTTTGTCATATGTTTTTATTACCTCTCATCTTTTTTGTTTTGATCTACATATAGTTTGTGTAATTTTTCTTCACTTCTAGATGCTACATAATATGCAATAATTTCTTCTTTACTGCATTCTTCTTTTAATGCTTTTTTAAATGTTTCTGGCATTTTATTAAAATTCTCATTATAATACTTATAATTTTCTTCCATTTCTTCTGTTTTTTCAGGGCTTATTTCTTTTTCTTTTATTTCTGATTCTTTTTCTCTCATTTGGTCATAATATTTTACATCTTCAACAGATACTGTATTGTTCTTTTTTGTTCCTTCTAGTGCATTTGTTATCGCTAATGTATATTTGCTTCTTCTTTCTTTTGGATCTTTTATTTTTTGCGCATCATTGTAAATTATGTTTGCAAGTTGTGCTGCTTTTCCCTCTTCTGAAATTTCTTCTTTTCCATTTAGTACATCTTCTACTCCTTTATATATTTCATTAACTCTTTGACTTTTTACCCCTTGCAACATTACTTTTGTTAATGCTACACCTAATTTACTTTTGTTATATTTTGGAAGTTTCTTCTTTAAAAATTCTTCTCCTAGTTTTCCAAAATTTGGCTCTGCCAATTGAATACCTATTGCAATTCCTCTTGCTACTTCACCATCACCTTCTTCTAATGATTGTACTATTGCAGAAGCCAATGACCCTATTATAAGTGTGTCAACTTGTTTATTGTTATTGTATTTGTTAGTTCTTCCTTCAAGTTCCTTAATTATATTTGAGTTTAAAAACCTATTATTAAAAATAGTATCTTCATATATTCTTTTTAATGCATCTTGTTCCATATTATCTCCTTTTTATATTAATTATTTTTCTTTATCATCTTTAGTTTTAAATGCTTTTTTAAATGCCTCTGCCATCAAGTTACTTCCTTCTTCTAATCCAGATATACTAGCCTGTGATACTAATTTTCTTAGTTCTTCTTGTGTTACTATTCCTTGATCTTCTGATAGTTCTTCTTGTTCTGTTACTTCTTCTTTCGTACTTTCTTCTTCATTATTTATTTCTTCTTGACTAAATTCCTCTTCATTATTCATTTCTTTTTGATTAAATTCTTCTTCTGTTTCATACCCTACTTGTTCAACATCTTTTACTCCTGATCTACTATCTATTTCAATAGCACTTTCTCTTGCTTCATAACCTAATATTGCTTGATATGCTTCCTTCCATTCTATAAATTTTTTCATATTGCTACCATAATATGCTTGTATGTAATTTTTAGCTTTTTCTTTGTCATGAAATTTTGATCTTAATTTATACATCATATCTATAAAGCTTTTTGCATTTTCTGCATAGTCTTCATCTAAAAACAAGTCTGTTTTTTTCATTTTGTCTTTTTCTTCTTCAGGTGTTAGTTCTTTCGCTTTTTCAGGTGGTTTTATTCTCATTTTTATTTTTCTAACAGGTGGTCTTCCATCTCTGTCTTTGAATCTTCTATCTTCGTTAGTAAGTTCTACATCTTCCATATCTACCTTATTAAATGGACCTATCAATAATTCTTCTTCACTTTCATAATGATATTCATCTTCTAATATATCTTTTAAATCAATACATGCTACTCCTGGCTCTACTATTCCCTCTACTATTGCAATATTTTTTTTACTTCTTGCAAAATAATTGCTTAGCCATTGTCCCATTGTTGTAGAAAAGTTTGAAACTATTTCTCCTCTTTTTTCTATTTCGTCAAAAGATGCAGCTCTATCAAACCTTTTCACCTTTATTTCTTTATCTATTGATTTTCCAAATTTATACATTGCAGAATATAGATTTTTAGATACTTCTAAAATCCTATCTGGATCAGTATAATGGTCTGTTTCCATACTTTTTCGATCCTCTATTATTCTACTTAATTCATTATCTATTCCTGGAAATTGTAATGAATTTAAAACCTCATAAAAACTTTCATCCTTATCTTCTGATCCCTCATATGTTTTAGCAGCTGCTTTTTCTTGAGAGGTATAATTTACTTTTTTATCACTCATAATTTTCTCCTTTTTTACTTTTTTATATAATTCATCTGATTTTATATTATCATATTGCTTGCCATATTTCCTGAATTTAACATAAATATAATATTACTGTAACATTTTTGTAATTTTCATAATTCTCTGTTATAATAAAAAAGAAATTTTTTAGTTGAATTTTTGAATCTATTTTTAAAGTATAACTAGAAAGGAATGAAGTTAATATGAAAGAATGTTATGATGGAATTGTAGGATTAGCTCTTGCAGATGCAATGGGCGTTCCTGTAGAATTTTTAAATAGAGATACTTTGAAACAAGTTCCTGTAACAGGTGTTACTGGCTATGGGACTTATAATATGCCTGAAGGCTGTTGGTCTGATGACACATCTTTAACTCTTGCCACTATGGATGGAATTGTAAAGAATTGTGGTATTATGAATGATCAAACTTATGATTATATTGCTGATAATTTTGTATCTTATCTTTTAAATGGCAAATTTACCCCTACTGGTA
>CANQGV010000019.1 GCA_947623475.1 uncultured Clostridia bacterium
ACTATTTTTTCAGCAGACTGATCTAAAACTACATGATCATAAGCTTTTAACCTTATTCTTATTTTTTCACTACTTACTACTGTTGTGTTTGCCATTGTAATACCTCCTTAATAATATATTTTTTAGTTTTTTAGATTACCGTGGCAAGTAAAAACGCATTCTGGTGTTTTGTTTTTTACCAATATAAAAATCCCAATATTGCATGATAGCTTGGGACATGCGTTTTGACTACAAAAAACTAATGTTTTTTGCATAAGATATCTGTAATACTAAAGCCATTTATACTTTTTATTATCAGTTAACTTATTACCGCCTGGTCTTTGCCATGACATACTCCACCAAAGTTCCCTCCACCCTTATTTCCGTAAGAGTGTAGCCACATTTGGCTTCATCGCTAAAGTTCATGCTTAAATATTATATAATGTTTAAACACTTCTGTCAATAGCTTTTTGAGATTTTTTGTTATTTTTTTATTTTTTATTTTAGTATTTTTCTTTACGGAAATAAAGATTTTTTCATTTACCTCTGTCTTTTGATGACATTATTATTGATATTCTAACTCTTTTATGTTATAATAATATACATGGTAACTGATGACCATATTTATTTTTAAGAAAAAGAGAATGTCTTTCACGAAAGGGTATTTATGAAGTATAAATTAACTTATTTCGTTGTGCCTAACATTATTGAAAGGCATAAAGATGATTTTTTCGTAGATCACGAAATTATCGTCAGTATTTACAATCGTTGTAAAAGTGGTTGCAGCCTTAAAACTGCAATTCAAGCCACTTGTGGTGATCACATTTTTAGTGACTATGAGTCGCTAATCATACTTTTAGTCAACCTCCTTGCAGAGGTAACAGACAAAAAAGTTATATGTGAGATAGTAACTTTAATGGACATAACTGTAGTCGACTATTTCGTTGACTCTATTGTAAATTCTACTGAATCAGTAGATTAAAACTTTATATAAATTTGGCCTAGTTGATATCTAAAGATATTAACTATGACATTCTCTTTTTCGGGGGACGTTCTAACGTCCCTTTTTATTTTTAAATTAAAATATTATAAAAATTTTCGATTTTTATAACTTTGATTTACATTTAAAATCACTTATGATATAATTTTTAAAAATAAAATAGGAGGAAATTAATGTCTAATAAAAATAATGATAAATCTATTTTAGCTGAAAATAAAGTGCTAATTTTATATATATTAAATCAATTAGAAGATGATATAACTGAAAATGGTCTTTTCCAAATTGTTTCTTCTATAAATGGTGTTAATTATTTTGATTTCAAACAATTTTTAACCGATTTGCTTGATTCAGGCTTAGCAGGAAAATATATAAAAGATGATGAACATTTAATAAAAATAACTTCAGATGGTAAAAATTCTTTAAACCTAACTCAAGATATATTACCTGGAATAGTAAAATTAAAAGCTGATAATGTATTTAAAAAAGAACTTTCTACCATAGAAGAAGCCTCTTCTGTTGTTGCTGAATTTATACCTAAAAGTGAGAACGATTATACTATAAAATGCAAAATAGTTGAAAATAATGAAACCATTTTTGAAGTAAAAACCTTTGCAGGATCTAGAGAAAGAGCTAAAAAAATTGTTGACAATTGGAATAATAACGCTTCTAAAATCTATCCAGAAATTTTAAATTTATTATTAAAAGAAGATTGATTAATACCTAAAAATGTATTAAATCAATCTTCTTTTTTAAATGTTACCCAACCAGGTTTTTCCCAATTAGGCTCATCTATAAATGTCATTTCTTTTTTAGTAACAGGATGTTTTAATGTTAATTTATATGCCCAAAGAGCTATTTGTTTTCTCTTACCTCTTATTCCATATTTTTGATCACCATATAAGCTATGTCCTATATTTGAGAATTGTACTCTAATTTGATGATGTCTTCCTGTATGTAAGTCTATTTCAACTAATGATAACTTATTTCTCTGACTAACTTTTAAAACTTTATAATCCAATTTTGCAAGTTTTGCTTTTTTATTATCAGAACTAACTACTTTACTTATATTATGTCTTTCATCTTTATATAAATAATTTTCTAAAGTTCCTTCTGTCTTTTCAAATATTCCATCAACTACTGCAAGGTATGTTTTTTTTATTTCTTTTTCTCTTATTGAATTACTAAGTCTTGATGCAGCCTTTGATGTTCTCGCAAATACCATTATTCCCCCTGTAGGTCTATCTAGTCTATGTACTAATCCTAAATATACATCTCCTGGTTTATTATACTTTTCTTTTATATAAAGTTTTACCATTGTAAGTAAATCCATATCTCCTGTTTTGTCAGATTGTGATGGAATATTTGGTTTTTTTTCTACTACTATAATTTGGTTGTCCTCATATATTACTTTTAATTTTTCCATCTCATATTCCTTTCTTACTTTTCCCATCTTCCATATATTCCACAAGGTAATATTAATTTCGAATTTTCCATTGGTAGTCCTACTTCTCCTGCTTCTATCTTTCCTTCATATTTTTTTGAAATTGTTGACTCTAGAATATTTGCCAATACAGTTGAAGATATTCCAGTTGTATATGAGTTTATTAAAAAGAACAATGGATCTTTAGATAATACACTTGTACATAATTCTACTAAATCATATATATTTTCTTCAAATCTCCATACTTCTCCTTTAGTTCCTCTTCCATATGAAGGGGGATCCATTATTATAGCATCATATTTATTTCCTCTTCTTATTTCTCTATTAACAAATTTAACAACATCATCAACAATATATCTAACTGGTCTTTTTTCAAAACCTGATGAAATTACATTTTCTTTTGCCCAAGAAGTCATACCTTTTGAGCTATCTACATGACATACTGATGCACCTGCAGACAAACAAGCTACTGTTGCTCCTCCTGTATAAGCAAATAAATTCAAGACTTTTATTTCTCTTTTTTCATTTTTAATTTTTCTTATCATCCAATCCCAGTTAACTGCTTGTTCTGGAAATAATCCTGTATGTTTAAATCCCATCGGTTTTATATTAAATGTTAAGTTTTTATAGTGTATTTGCCATTGCTTAGGTAATTTTTTATTAAACTCCCAAGATCCTCCTCCTGATTTACTTCTATGATAAGTTGCATTTATTTCATTCCATTTTTTTGGAAAAGACTTATCTTTCCATATTATTTGTGGATCAGGTCTTGATAATATTACATTTCCCCATTTTTCTAATTTTTTGCCATCTGCCATATCTAATATTCTATATTCTTTCCATTCATTTGCTACTTTCATTTTTATATTCATACCTCTTTTATAAATCTTTTTACTATTAAATTAACTTATTATAGAATACCATATTTTACACTCTTTGTAAAATTTTAAAAAAAGTACAAATCATCATAGCATTAGCAATAGAGAATAATAAAAACGCACTCATTGTTGCTATTAAAAATTTATTTTTTCTTATAGTAATTATTAATTTATTTACTATTTTGCTTTTCCATATTTTTATTTTCTTTAGACTGTCTCCTGTCTTAATTTTTATAGCTTCTTCATTTGTATACATGAAAATTCCCCCTTAGATTTAATTTATGACTTTTCAATATAGTATATGCATTGGGAATTTTTAATATGCTATTTTTTATTAAATTCTTTACACACCTCTGTATAAGTAGTTTTATTGAATTTTTTGTCATTTTGTGGTATAATTATATTACCAAATCACTTTTGGTGATTGTCTTTTCTTTTACAATTTATTTTATTATTTTTTTACATTTATTAGGGGGACCTTATGAAAACAGAATCTTTAATGAAATTATTGTTAATAGCTTTTATTTACGCAATCATTGTAATAGGAATGATACTTGTATTCGTAGTTTGTCAGAACTTTGAAAGTTTACTTAGACAAGTCCTAGACATTGCTACTGCAAATGCATTCCCATTAATATTAGGAGGCATAGCTTGCTGTGCTGTTTGTTATATTTTTGTTGTAAAGAAAAGATAATCAGAAGACAGAGGTTTTGTTCCTCTGTCTTTTTCTTTTTATAAATTTTTTAATTATTTAACTCTTTTAAAATTTCATTTGCTATAACTTTAGTAATTCCTCTTATTTCTGTTAATTCTTCTATTGAAGCTTTTTTTATTTTATCTATACTACCGAATTTTTTTAATAGTTCTTTTTTCTTTACCTCTCCTATACCTTGAACATTATCTAATTGAGACTTTGTAATCTGCTTATCTCTTAATTTTCTATGATAAGTTATGGCTGTATCATGTACAGTATCTTGAAATCTTGTTATTAAATTTTTTAAATTCTCTGATATTTGCAATTCTTTTCTTTTATCATTCATTAAAGCTCTAGTTTGATGTTTATCATTTTTTACCATTCCAAAAACAGGAATATTTAAATTATATTTTTTTATTGCATTTTGTGTTGCTCTTATTTGTGTTATTCCTCCATCTGCAAATATAGCATCTGGCAATTTACCAAAACCACCTTGTGGATTTTCAATTGAATGTTTTAATCTTCTTGTTATAACTTCTTCCATACATTTTGGATCATCTTGACCGTAAACTGTTTTTATTTTAAACCTTCTTGATAAGTTCTTTTTTATAACTCCATCTTGCATTACACACATAGCAGCAACCATAAATTCCCCTGAAATGTTAGAAATATCATATGTTTCAATTTTTCTTGGCAATTTATCAAGTTGTAAAACTTTTTTTAGTTCCATTAAGATTTCAGATTTATCTTTTTCTTTGTTTTCTAATGTGACTTTTGCATTTTTTTCAGCCATTTCAACAAATCGTAATTTTTCACCTCTTTTTGGATTTTGAAGTTCCACTTTTCTCTTTGCTTCTGTTGATAACCAATTTTCTATTGTTTCCTTATCCTCAATCTCTTCTTTTAACATTATTTTTCTTGGAATATTAGGATTTTCCATGTAATACTGTTTTATGAATCCTGATAAAATTTCTTTGTCTTCCATATCTCCTAATTCTTTATAAAAATAATGTTCTCTTCCTATCATTTTGCTTCCTCTTACAAAAAATATTTCTATACATACTTCTAATTCAGATTTTGCAAGACCTATTACATCTATTGTATTTTCATTTATGTTTGAAACTTTTTGTTTTGTTGAAACTCTATCTATTGCCTGAATTCTATCTCTTATTTCTGCAGCTTTCTCAAATTTGAAATTTTTTGAGTATTCATCCATTTCTTTTTTTAATTGTTTTAATATTTTGTCTGTTTTTCCTTCTAATAAATCTTCTATTTCTTCTATTTGTTTTTGATATTCTTCTTTATTTACATTTCCCATACACGGTGCTAAACATCTATTTATATGATAATTCAAGCATGGTCTTGTACGTTCCTTTAAAGTTCTACATTGTCTTATCTTATATTTTTGTTTTATAAAATCCACCATTTCTCTAGCAGCACCTACATTAGTATATGGTCCAAAATATTTTGAGCCATCATTTACTAGCTTTCTTGTAATATACACATTTGGGTATGGAGTTTTTTTATCTACTTTTATATATGGATATGTTTTATCATCTTTTAATAACACATTAAATTTTGGTCTATGTTTTTTTATTAAATTACATTCCAAAATTAATGCTTCTGTTTCATTGTCAACTACTATATATTCAAAATGGTCTATTAGACTTACCATTCTTTTTATTCTTTCAGTTTTATTACCTTTCCTAAAATACTGTCTTACTCTATTTTTTAATGAAATTGCTTTTCCAACATATATTATTTTGTCATCTTTATCATGCATAATATATACACCTGGTTTTGAAGGTAATTTTTTTAATTCTTCTTCTATGTTAAACCCTGCCATTTCAGTCCCTCCGTAAATTAGTATATCACATTTTTTTAATTTTGTCTTTACACATTTCGATTTTTGGTGTAATATAATATCAGTAAATTGAAATAGCAATATGATTTTTTTAAGAAAGGAGAGTTAGTAATTTAATTAAGCGCCTGGACCAAATATGGTTGACGAGGTCTAAAGTTATCGAAATACTCGGCGGATGCTTTAGTGGTTTTAGCTTAGATCATTAGTATTAATAAAAAAAATTAACAGTAATGTTATAACAAAGGGTTAATACAGTAAGCTTTTTTATTGCTGTCTTCAATTTAAATTTTAAAAAATTGAAGGAGGATTACTATGTGTGGAATAGTAGGATACATAGGGACTAAAAAAGCTAGCCCTATATTAGTTAACGGTCTAAAAAGACTAGAATACAGAGGATATGATTCAGCAGGAATCTCAACAATGGAAAAAGATGAAATATCTTTAATGAAAGATATGGGTAGAGTTAAAAATTTAGAGGAATTACCAGGAATTAATGACTTAGAAGGAACAATAGGAATTGCTCATACAAGATGGGCAACTCATGGAAAACCTTCTAAAGAAAATTCACATCCTCATATGGACAATAGCAAAACATTTAGTGTTGTTCATAATGGAATTATCGAAAATTATGAAAGTTTAAGAGAAAAATTAAAATCAGAAGGTTATACTTTCTATTCTGATACAGATACAGAAAATATACCTAACTTAATACATTATTATTATCAAAAATTAGAAAATGAAAAAGGAATTGAACGTTTCTTAAAAGCAGTTCGTAATGCTTGTTTAGATTTAAAAGGAAGTTTCGCAATTGAGGTTATTTGTAAAGATTTTCCTGATAACATGATTGTTGTTAGAAAAGATAGCCCTCTTGTTATAGGTAAAGCAGATGGAGAAAATTATCTTTCTTCTGATATACCTGCTATACTTTCATTTACAAGAACATTCTATTTATTAGATGATTTAGATTTTGCAGTTCTTTCAAGAGATAATGTAAAATTCTATGATTCTGATTTAAATCCAATTGAAAAAGAAGTTAAATCAATTGAATGGGATGCAGTTGGAGCTGACAAAAATGGTTATGAAGATTACATGTTAAAAGAAATTTATGAACAAGCAACATCTACAAGAGAAACTGTTGGAACTAGATTTCAAGGTGCAAAAACTTCTTTTGATGAACTAGATTTCACAAAAGAATATTTATCTAGTTTAACTAGAATATATATTGTAGCTTGTGGAACAGCTATGCATGCTGGTTTAGCAGGAAAAATAGCTATAGAAAAATTATCAAAAATACCAACAGAGGTTGATATAGCTTCAGAATTTCGTTATAGAGACCCTCTAGTTGATGAAAAAACTTTATGTATTTTCCTTACTCAATCAGGAGAAACAGCTGACACTATTGCAGCACTTAAATTATCTAAAGCAAAAGGTGCAAAAACACTTGCAATATCAAATGTTATTGGTAGTTCAATTACAAGAGAAGCTGATCTTTCAATATATACACATGCTGGACCTGAAATTGCAGTTGCTTCTACAAAAGCATATACTTCACAAGTTGTACTTATGAATGTATTAGCAATTCATATGGCAGAAGTTTTAGAAAATAATGATCAAACATACTTAGATAGTTTGAAAAAAGATATATTAGAATTACCTGAAAAAGTTGAAGAAACATTAAAAATTTCTGAAAGCTTAAAAGATTTTGCTCGTAAAGTTTATCAAGAAAAAGATGTATTTTATTTAGGTAGAGGTGTTGACTATGCAATAGCAACAGAAGGTTGCCTAAAACTTAAAGAAATATCTTATATTCATTCTGAAAGTTATGCAGGTGGAGAATTAAAACATGGTACAATAGCATTGATAGAAAAAGGAATTACAGTTATTGGTGTTCTAACAGATAAAGATTTAATTAAAAAATCTGTAAGTAATTTACAAGAAGTTATAACACGTGGTGCTAAAACTTTAATTATAACTAACCAAGACTTTGATACAAGTGCATTTGATGTTGTACTTACAATACCTGAAACAAATACTTTCATCTCACCTGTTCTTGCAGTTATACCTTTACAATTATTTGCTTACTATGTTGCAAAAGAAAAAGGATTAGATGTTGATAAACCTAGAAACTTAGCAAAATCAGTAACAGTTGAATAATAAAAGGAGTAAATATGGACGGGAAATTAAGGCACATGACATCAATTTACTTGTATGATGATGAAAAAATGTTAATGTTATATAGAATTGGATCAAGGGTAGTTAATAATTCTTATATAGGAACTGCAGGAGGACATTTTGAAAATAACGAACTAAATGATGCAAAAAAATGTATACTAAGAGAATTAGAAGAAGAAACTGGTCTTACTGAAAAAGATATTTCTGAGCCTAGTCTAAGATATGTAACATTAAGATATAAAAAATCAGAAATTAGACAAATTTATTATTTCTTCGCACAACTAAAAAATAAAGATATAAATATAACCAGTAATGAAGGAAAATTAAATTGGTTTAAATATAATGAAATTCATGAATTAAATATGCCTCATACTGCAAAATATGTAGTAGAACATTTTATAAAGGAAGGCAAAAATAATAATAAACTGTATGGTGGAATTGCCATTCCAAATGGTGTAAGTTTCACAGAATTAAAAGAATTTTTAGATTGAATTTTATAAAAAAATAACAGTACTTTTAGTACTGTTATTTTTTATTTTTTTATATCTAATGCAATATGAATATCTCTTAATTGCTGGTTTTTAACATTGCTTGGTGACCCCATCATTACATCTTCTGCTTTACTATTTAAAGGAAATGCTATTACATCACGAATAGATTTTGCATCTGTCAATAGCATTAACATTCTATCAATTCCTGGTGCAACACCTGCATGTGGTGGTGCTCCAAATTGAAATGCAGTATATAAAGCACCAAATTTTGTTTTTACTTCTTCCTCTGTATATCCAGCCATCTCAAAAGCCTTTAACATTATATTAATATCATGATTACGAACAGCTCCAGATGAAAGTTCATAACCATTACAAACTATATCATATTGGTATGCTAAAATATCTAAAGGATTTTTATTTTCTAATGCTTCTAAACCTCCCTGTGGCATAGAAAATGGATTATGACTAAATGTTAATTTTTTTCTTTCATCTAGTTCAAACATTGGAAAATCAACAATCCAACAAAATTCAAATACATTTTCATCTATAAGTTTAAGTCTTCTACCAAGTTCAGCTCTTACCTCCCCTGCTAGATTTTCAACAACTCCTGGAACTTCTGCTATAAAGAATAAACAATCTCCTGGTTTTGAATCTGTTCTTTCAAGCATAATTTGTTTTGCATCATCTGGAATAAATTTAGCAATAGGTCCTTGTAAAGTTCCATCATCTAAAATACGTAACCATGCTAAACCTTTAGCTTTTAATTCTTTTATTGCATAATCTGTCATTCCATCAAAGAAACTTCTTGGTTGATCTTTAACATCATGTGTAGATATAATTCTAACAACTTTATTTTTAAATGCATTTAAACTACATTTTTCTTCAAATACATCTGTTACATCAACTATAACTAAAGGGTTTCTTAAATCTGGTTTATCAGATCCGTATTTTAACATAGCCTCTTTATAAGAAATTCTAGGAAATGGATATTTAGAAATCTTTTTATTAGAAAATTTCTTAAAAGTATTATACATAACTGGTTCAATAGCAGAAAATACATCTTCTTGTGTTGCATATGCCATTTCCACGTCTAATTGATAAAAGTCCCCAGAAGTTCTATCAGCTCTAGGATCTTCATCTCTAAAGCATGGTGCTAATTGAAAATACTTATCTACTCCAGAGACCATCAATAATTGTTTGAATTGTTGAGGAGCTTGTGGTAACGCATAAAATTTACCTGGATGCAACCTACTTGGTATTAAATAATCTCTCGCTCCTTCTGGAGATGAGCTTGTTAAAATTGGAGTTTGAACTTCTAAGAATTCTTGCTCTATCATTTGTTCTCTTAAATATTGTAAGACATTAGCTCTTAATATTAAATTGTTTTTTAATTTATCACTTCTTAAATCTAAAAATCTATATTTAAGTTTTAAATCTTCACGAACTTCTTGATTTGTATTTATTTCAAATGGTAATGATTTTGTTCTTTTTCCCAATATTTTTATTTCTTCAATTGCTATTTCAACAAGCCCTGTTTTTAATTTAGGATTAACAGTTTCTTCATCTCTTTTACGAACTGTTCCAAAAACTGTTACACTTGATTCAATTGGAATATGTGATGCAAAATCAACATCTTCTGGTTTTCCAGAAGTAACTACTTGTGTTATTCCATACATATCACGTATATCTAGAAATACAAGTCCTCCTAAATCTCGAATTGTTTGTACAAATCCTGAAATTCTAACCTTCTTCCCTACATCCTCCAAACTTATTTCATTACAACTATGCGTTCTATAAACATTTTCTTTCATCAATAAACCTCTCAAATATTTCTAAAATTTCAACCTAAAGTATACATATTTTTTACACTTTTGTCAAATATTATGCTACAAAAAAATAGTTGTATAAATTTTAAAAATAATATATAATGAAAAAAATAATAAAAGGAGTAATTTTATATGAAATATGTTGGAATTATTACTGCAATGAATGAAGAATTAGAAGCAGTAAGAAAGTTAATGGATGATGAACAAGATTTAAAAACGATTTTTGGACTAGATATAATTATTGGAAAAATATATAATACAGATTGTGTTTTAGTAAGATGTGGTGCAGGAAAAGTAAATGCAGCAAGAACTACTCAAATATTAATAGATAATTTCGATATAAATTACATTATAAACGTAGGTGTTGCCGGCTCTCTTAATTATAAATTTGACATAGGTGATGTTATTATAGGTGAAAAAGTTGTCCAACATGATTTTGATATTACAGCTTTTGGACATAGTAAAGGTTATGTTCCAGGTGTTGGTAATGAAGCTTTTTCTGATCATGAATTACTAGAAAAATTTAAGTCTTTGATAAAAAACAGTGAAGAAAAGATATATAATATTGAAATAGGAACAATTGCCACAGGAGATATTTTTGTTACAGAAATATCAATGAAAGATAAAATTGCTTCAAAGTTCAAAGCTGACTGTGTTGAAATGGAAGCTTCTGCAGTTGCTCAAGTTTGTGTTCTTAGCAATATTCCTTTTATATCAATAAGAAGTATCTCAGATAAACCTAATAACTCTAATGAAAAAGATTATGAACAAAATATAAAACTTGCTTCAAAAAGAGCTACAAATTTATTAAAAGATTTCTTCATAAATGAAAAAATTTCAAGAGAATTTACTGAATAACCTTTAAAAGCTTGATTTTCTAAATATTTTATGATATAATATTTATATTAAATTGCAAAAAGGAAGAGGTGAAAACTTAAATTTTATATTTAAGTTAATAATTATGAGTAAAAAAGTAAATGAAAAAACATATCCTTTAACTAGATGGAGTGAATTTTTTAGAAGTTTTGGAGATTTTTGTGTTGACTTTTTTGGATTCAATGATACAAAAGTTCAAAACATACAAGATGAAAATTATATAGATGAAACTGATGAGCTTTCTGAAACTCAGAAAAAAGCTTTAAAAAAAGCTGCTAAAACAGTATCAGACATGGAAGCTAATTTTGAAAAAAAATATAATGAAAAACCTAAAAAGACTAGAAAATCTGTAAATTTAAAATCTTCTAAAAATATAAATGAAAAACTAAAAGAAGAAAAACAACAAGGAAAAGATTTTGAAAGAGAAAGAGAATAAAATACAAGAAATTTAAAATTTCTTGTATTTTATCTTGACAAATTGCCAAACTATAAGTATAATAAATATCGCTTATATATGGCGATGTAGCTCAGTTGGCTAGAGCATTCGGTTCATACCCGAAGGGTCATGTGTTCGAATCACATCATCGCTACCAATGGCGTATCTGTTCGAACTATAAAACAGATAAAAAATATCATTCTGAAAAAGAATGATATTTTTTTATATTTAATGAATTTATAATATCTTAGCTTGAGAATTTTCACAAATCAAATTATCACAATATTTCTTTGCTTTATCAAATTGTTCTTTAGTTCGTATTGTCCAACATATAACAGGTTTATTTTTTCTAAATTTTTCAATCCTTTTATCAGGCAAAGAATTTATATCATAAGAAATAAAATCTGGCTTAGTAATAAAATTAAAAGGCATATTTTTAAACAAAACTTTCTTTTTTAAACTCCATTTATCATCTTTAAATTTAGAAGATAATTGCCCTCTTATTATGTTAGGATAATACTTTTTAAACCTATACACAATTAAGGGATGAAAACTTTTTACTACAAAATCACCTTTATATTCTTTTAAAATCTTCATAGATTCTTTTTCAAGACTTCCTGATATAACATCATATTTATACTCAATTACTAAAGGAACTTTTCCATCAACCAGTTTTAAAACATCTTGAAGTAATGGAATATAATTATCAGTTTTTTGTAATTTATATTGTTTAACTTCTTCATAAGTTAAATCTTTAAGCTTTTTATCTATACCTGTCATTCTTTTTAAATTATCGTCATGAAAGACTACAATTGAATTGTCTTTTAATATATGTATATCTAATTCTATTAAATAGCCTTTTTTTAATGCAGCTTCAAATGCTGGCATACTATTTTCTGGAATTCCTTTTTTTATATCATGTAGTCCTCTATGAGCAATCAAATTTTGTTTTAAAAAACTAACATCCTTTATCATAAACCCACCTATACTTTCATTTATATATTTCTACAATTCTATTTTTATTTCTCTTTCCCCTTCTAATGTAAATAATTCTATTTCTTTAAATCCAAATAATTTAGCAAAAATATTACCTGGAAAAGTAGTAATAGTAGAATTATATTTAGTGACTTCAGTATTATAAATTCTACGTGCAGCTTGTAATTCACTTTCTATTTTAGATAAACTTTTTTGTATTTTTAAATATTGTTCATTTGCCTTAATATTTGGTAAATTTTCTATTATTCCCATGATTTTTAAATATTCATTATTTAATTTATTTGATGTAGCAAAATCTTTAGTCTTATTAAATTCAGATCTTAATTTTGATATGTTTTCTAAAGTATCTTTTTCGTATTGCGTATAACTTTTAGTTACTTCAACCAAATTAGGTATCAAATCAAATCTTTGTTGTAAATATACATCAATAGTACTTTTAGCTCTTTTCACATTATTTTTATACCTTACAAATCGATTAAATATCAATATTATAAAACCAATAATAATGCCGATTATCAAAATATATAACAATATTGAACTTCCCATAAATTCCTCCAAAAAAATTTTTTATACAAAAATATTTTAGCATAAAAAATTTTTAAAAACAATATATTGTTGAGTTAACTTAACTATGTTAAAATATAATAGAATTATTTTTTGGAGGGATAAAATGTATATATCAATAACGTTTATAATATTTATTTTTTTAATAGCTTTAGCTGCTATCT
>CANQGV010000020.1 GCA_947623475.1 uncultured Clostridia bacterium
CTAAGTGATATAGAAATTGTTCCAGAAGAAGGAAATGACTATGGACTAAAAATTTATGTAATATATAAAACATCAATATTTAATGAGAGTACTTCTCTGAGTATAAATCCAACTCAAATAGTAAGTCATTATGATTCAGAATATCAAGAAATAAAAGATGTAACAAATGATATACTAAATCCAGATAATGCAGAAAATGCACAAGCAGTAGTAGATTGGAATGAAGGCACAGAATTTGGACAGAAGCCTCCAAATCTAGAAAATAACTATAAAAAGCAATATGGAACAATAGAAAATATACTACAACCACAAGAAATGATGGAAGTATATACTCAGTATCTATTAAGTAGAGCAGAATGTTTAGCATTAATAGATCATGAAGATCTTAAAGATGAATTATTATTTGAAAATCATATTGAAATAAATGCATATACAACATATCAAGGACAAAATGCATATGGAGGAATTGATAAAGATTCACACCCAGGAAATATGAGAGAAGAAGAAAAAGAATCATTCGAAGAAAAAGAGTCATACGAAGATGACAATGACGAAGCACCAGTATTCAAGTTAACTAGAACTGAAAGTGGAAACAGATTTATAGAAGGAAATGTTTTCGAAGATGGTATTTTGCCAGACCAAAAACTTTCAACAGGAAGCGAAAGAGGAGATGTTCCTGAACGAAAGGGAAACGGTATAAATGATTCTGGTGAAAAAGCAATCCAAAACGTAATAGTCGAATTATGGGAAATTGAGCAAGGTGAAGATGGAAAAATACAAGAAAAACATGTTGCAAAACTAGATAGAGGAGATAATGCTGGTACAGAAACTTTACCAGATGGTACATCAAGTAATTTACCAAAAGCATATAATAACGAAGAAGAAGAAGGAAAAAATGAAGAAGATTTAGATCCTAGAGATTGGACTTATTATGAAAAACATTTAGACAGTGGAGAAGATGGTAATAGAGATGGTCTAGAAAATGCTAGAGTAAAAACAGGAGAAGATGGCCATTATGGATTTTATGGATTTACACCAGGAAAATATTTAATTAAATATATCTGGGGACAAAACGAAAAAGTAAGACTTGTAAATGAGTCCGGATCAGAAGATGAGGTAGAATTGAAGACAAGAATAAAGGGTAAAAATTCAGATGGTACTGATGAATATATAACTGCACAGCAATATAAGAGTACAATATTCAACGACCAAGCAAGATATGCAAAATATAATGAATATCAAGTTAATGAAGAAGATGGAACTATAAAAGCACCAGCTAGATGGTATTTAAATACAGGAGATTTAAGTCCAGAAAGTAAATCAAATGCAATAGATGAATTTTGTAAAACAGATGATGATTCATTAAGTGAAGAAGAGAGACAAGGACAAAGACCTAAAATTGATGAAAAGATAAAAGATATAAACAATATAAATAACTACAACAATTTTGTAGATCCAAACTATATAGATAGCTTAGAAAGCGAATTACCAACTGAATGGACAAGCAATTGGAATGCAAATTATCCAGATTATAGTGATTATGCTAGGAATGGAGAGTATAAAACAATGTATTCTAGAAGTCAGTCAGTAGATATAGGAGTAGAACAACTTTGGGTGGATAATGATGATGTAAATGGACATATGGATGGAACAGAAGAAGAAAATAAAAAATGGTTTGAAATAAAGAAAATCGATTTTGGTATTTCTGAAAGACCAAATATGGATTTACGACTTAGAAAAGAAATAACAAATATTAGACTTGTATTACCAAATGGACAAATATTAATAGATGCAAATATTACATATAGTCCAGAAGGTGGAAGTGATTCAACAGGAACAGGATTTACAAGTGAAGCAGAAGGAAGTATAGAAAATACAAAATACTTAGAGCCTAGAATAAGTAAAAATCCTTCTGATCCTCTTAAAGATACTCTTAGAGATATAGGAAAATTCCATGCAGAGATGGATACAGAGTTAATACATGGATCTACATTACAAATAACATATAGATACACGATAAACAATAAGAGTGAATTAGAGTATGTACTTCAAAGCGAAGACAGATTGGAAGGACTAGCAAATAAAAATGTATACTATAAATTTGGAATAACACAGAAAGATATTGAGAATGGTGTATATGGAGAGCCTATGGATGAGGTAACCATGAATGCTACAAAAGTAGTAGACTATATGGATAACAAACTAAACTATGATGAAACATTAGGATATGATGAATTTAATCATCCATATGGACAACATAACCAATTATGGCTAAGAGATGCTATTGAAACTAGCGAGATAGAAGATGTTCCAGATGATGAGGTAGATGTTGAAGAAGGATTGTTCAACAAAGGTGAAGTATTCCATGATAGAGAAAGTTTAAATGGTTATGCAGTATCAAGTCTGGATACTTATATAGGATTAAGTACAACTCAAGAAAAAGTAGAAGAAATTAAGAAAAAATACACGACATTAACAAGAGGAGAACAAGATGGATCAGATCGTGAAAAAGATAATGGAGGTCCATTATTAGCAAACCAAGGAGTCGAATTCTATTTAACAGCTACTAAAGGACTAGGAAATACAACATCAGAAATGTCTTATCAAAACTTCGCTGAAATAATAAAAATAAAGAAAACAGGTGGAGAATATCCAGGAGGAAACCAAGACTTAGGAAAATATCCTAGTACATCAGCTGGTAATGAAGAAAAAGCTGATTATGATGATGGTGTTAGAGGTTATGGACCAGGGTTAACACCAGGAAATGGTTGCCCAACAATGCACATACCAGATGAATTAGACGGAGGAAATGCTCAACAAGTAACAATTACACCACCTACTGGAGATAATTCAAAATACATAACAGTAGCATGGACAATCGTAGGAATAATTAGTTTAGGAGCATTAGGAGCTGGAATAATAGCAGTAAAGAAAGCAGGAAAGACAGAAAGAAAACTACGTTAACATTTCAATCAAATATATATATAAAAAGGGTATAGCTTTAAAATAAAGCATACCCTTTTTCATATGGTACAAAAAATATTACATAGGTAAAACTTACGGAAATTCATAGTTTGATAGATTTTTATAAAAAAGCAAAAAAATATGTCATAAAAATGTAAATAAACTTTAACAAAAAAAGATAAATAAAGGGAAAAAAACCTTCCGTAACAATAAAAAGAACGTTAAAAAGCAGAAGGAAAAATAAGCTATTGATTTAGAAAAATAAAATCTTTAATATATATAATAAGTATATTTGTTTAAAAGAATGTGAGGAGATTACTATGGAAAAATCAAAAGTAGTAAATGAAAGGATGGGAAAAAGAATACTAGCAATACTATTAATTTTTACAATGCTATTTGCACACTTTGCATTAGTAGGAAGTAATGTAGTAGAAGCAGTATCAGAAGAAACAAAAGAGTTAAAACAGAAAGAAGAATTGGAAAATCAAGATACAATTACTAAGGGAGAAAATGTTGAATTTGATGCGTATTTTAAGCAAAACACTAAAAATGTACACACAAAAAGCTTGAAAATAGAGGAAACACAGAAATTATATTTGGAACTAGAAGCAGAAGATAAAGCAACAATCCCAAATGCAACAATAAAAATTGAAGATCCAAATTTCAGCATTAAAGAAGATAAATTACAAAAAAATAGATACCAAAATAAATATATAACAAAAGTAAATGCTGAAGAAAATGAAATAGAAGTAGAAAATATATCTTCTAACAATACCATAGTTTTAGAAATACCAATAATGGCAAAAAAACCAGAAAAGGTAAATGAAGAATATTTAAACAAAGAAATTAAAATAAAATTAGATGGAAAATATGAAAATATAAATAAAAAACAAAGAGTTTTAAAAGGTGAAGTAAAGGTAAGACCAAAATGGACATCTAAAGTAGGTGTAAATCTATCACAATCAATACAAAAATACTTTAGTTTAGGACAAAATGGTACATTATTAGAGCAAAATATTGAAACAGAAATAAAAGATAATGCTTTACCAAGTACTCTAGAAGTTGTTGAAACAAAAGCACCAGACTTAGGAACAGGAAATCCAGAAGAAGTCATAGTGCTTATTGATGGTGCTCGTGCAGAAGGAGAACAAGTAGAATACAATAGAGAGAACGGAATAGTTAAAATTACAAATGAAAACCAACAAGATGATGAAGGAAAATATGACTGGACACATGACAAAAAAGAGTATGAAATAATGTATCATTATTCAAATGCTACACCTGTCAAAGAATCAAAAATAAAATTACTAAGCAAAGCTCAAGATGCATTATTAACACAAACAGACATTGCAAGTAAAGAAGAAGAAAAAGAAGTAGTAGCAAAACCTATAGGAAATATAGCTACAATAGAAACAAAAATTTTAGGAGATTTATACAAAGGTTATTTATATGAAAATGAAACAAAAGAAATAAATTATGAAGAAAAAAATACAATTACAGTATCATATACAGAGGGAATAACTGCAATGGCATTAGATACAAACAATAACGTATATGGAAATCAAAATGGAAAAGCATTATTAGCAGCAAATAATATAAGATATGTACAAACAAAAATAAATAAACAAAACTTATTAAATATATTAGGAGAAGATGGAAGGATATTTATAAAAAGAGGTGAAGAACAAGAATTAATATCACTAGGTGCAGAAACTCAGACAGACGAAAGAGGAGATATAGTAGTAGCATATGGTGAAGGTGAAACAAATATAACAATAGAAACAACTCAACCTATAAAAGAAGGAAAGATAAATATAACACATGTAAAAGCAATAAATGGAGCTATGGGACAAACAAAACAAGCATTAACAGCATTAAAAACTTTAATAGTTAGTCCAATAGTAGCAACAAATATTAGTAAAGAAGGAAATGTATCTGTAGCAGAACTAAAAGAAACAAAAACAGAGGCAAAATTAGAAATAAATAGAAGTACATTATCAACAGTAGGTGAAAACAAAAATGTAGAATTAAAAGCAATATTAAAAACAGATTCTGCTGAACATGACTTATTTGCTAATCCTAGACTAGTTATTGAATTTCCAGAAGCTGTTAAAGAAGTAAAAGTAAAATCTATAAGCAAATTTTATGGAGATGAATTTGTAAATATTATACCAAGTCAAGGAGAAGTAGATGGAAAACAAACAATACTTATAGACTTAGTAGGAGAACAAACAATACATAAAGGAACTTCTATGGAAGAAACTATGATAAACATAGAGGCAGACATTAAATTAGATGCGAAAGCATCAAGCAAAAAAGACAATATAGTAATGGCATATACAAATTCAAAAGCAATTCAATATGCAGAAGGAACAAATGTAGGGTTGACAAAAACACCAATAAAAATAGAATCACCAAGAAGAGTAATATCAACAAATAATATAAAAGCTCTTGATATAGAAACAGCAGGAGAAGAAAAAGGAGTATCAAAAACAATTGAAAAAAATTCTCCAGAAAGAATATTCACAGTAGAATCAGAAATAGTAAATAATGATAAAACAGCAGTAACAGATGTAAAAGTATTAGGAACATTTGGTACAAAAGGAAAAGCACAAATAAATGGAGGAAAATATGAAAACAATATAGAATCATCATTAGTATCACCTCTAACAGTAGAAACAATAGATGCAAGTAAAATAAAAATATATTATACAGAAAATGAAAATGCAACAGATGATTTAGAAGAAGCAGAAAATGGATGGCAAGAAGAAATAACAAATCGTGAAGATACAAAAAAATATTTAATAACAATTTCAGATATGGAAGTATCTGAAGTGGTTAAAGTCGGATATAACATTTCAGTACCATCAAATTTAGGTTATGACAAACAAATGTATCAAGGTTATACAACTAAATATATTAAGGATGAAAAAGTTTCAGAATCACCATCAACAATAATAGAATTAAATACAGAAAAAGGAGCTGAGCTTCAAACAAAAGTAATTGCTAATGTCGGAGGAGAAGAACTAGAAGATGAAGCTTCAGTAAAAAGAGGAGAAAAAATAGAATATACTATTGAAACTAAAAATATTGGAGATGAGCCATTACAAAATGCAAAAGTAGTAGGAGAAGTACCAGAAGGAACAAAATTATTAACATCAATAGAGGATAGCTTTGGAGATTATGAAGAATCAGAAGAAAAAGAAGTATCATTTGATGCTCCAGAAATACAACCAGGAGAAACAGTAAAAAGTAAATATATAGTAATGGTAGAAGATGATGCAGAATTTAATTCAGATATTAATATGACAGGTAGAGTAGAACACGATAGTTCTACAATAAAATCAGTTGAAAAGAAATTAAAAGTAGAAGATGTAGAAAGTAAAGTAAAAGTTTATGTAGATTATTATCAAGCTAATAATAAAGCAGTATCAGCAGGTGAAAATATAAGCATAAGAATGAAAGTAGAAAATACAACACAAGAAGTACTAAAAAAAGTTAAAGCAACATGGATTTTACCAGAAGGATTTACAATAGAAAATAATAGAACATTCTTAGATTTTACATCTCAAAATAAAGATACAACATGTGAAATACCAGAAATACAACCAGGAGAAACAGAAATTGTTATAGCAGAAATAAAAACAGATCAAGGAAAGAAAAATGGTTATTATCCTATTTATGGAAAAGTAGAATGCGATAAAGAAACATACAGAACAAATTTAGCAAATGTTAGAATGGAAGGAAATGAAGATTTAAATATAGAGATAGAAAGCAATAAAGAAGATCAAGATGTTAAAGCAGGAGATATCATAACATACAATATAAAAATGAAAAACAATAAAGAAAAGGAACTAAATGGAGTAAATATATCAGATATGATACATACATACTTAATGGTTAGAGAAGCAACATTGATAGAGTCAGAACAAGGAGCTAAACCATTACAAATAACAGACAATGTTGATATAATGTTAGACTTTAAAGCTAAAGAGGAGAAACAGTTAAATTTAAAAGCAGAAGTTGTTTGCATAGATCAATTAGAAAAAGATGTAAATATAACAAATAAAGTTACAGTAAAACATAATGGAGAGCCATTAACTGAGTCTAGAGAAGTTACAAGTATATTAAAAGCAACAGTAACAAAAAATCCAACAGTAGATCCAGATAATCCAGACAATCCGGATAATCCAAATGACTCAAACAATCCACAAAATCCAAATGATTCAGGAAACACACCATCAACAGATGAAGGAACAATATCAGGATATGCTTGGATAGACACAGATTCAAATGGATCAAAAGACAGTTATGAAAATACAATAGAAAATATGCCTATAAAACTTTTTGACGTCAATAAAAATAGTGTTATTGATATAACAGCATCAACAGATAATACAGGTTATTATGCACTTAATAATATACCAGAAGGGGAATATATAGTTTTATTTGAATATGATTCAAGATTATATAAAGTTACAGAATACAAAAAAGACGGAGTAGAGAGTAGTATGAGCTCAAAAGCTGTATCAAAAACACTTGATATAGAGGGAGAAAATAAAATATATGGTATAACAGATTTTATAACAATAGGTAAAAATACAAAAGTAGAATCAATAAATATAGGATTAGAGCCAACAGGAAAATTCGATTTTGCTTTAGATAAATATATTAGTAAGGTAACAGTAGAAACAGCAGAAGGAGAAACTAAAACATATAATTACAATAAAGAAACATTAGCAAAAGTAGAGCTTTCAAGTAAAAAAATGGAAGGTGCGAAAGTAACAATTGAATATAATTTAGATATAACAAATAATGGAGAAATTGTTGGTTATGTAAAAACAATAGAAGATTATATGCCATCAGACATGGTATTTGATAAAAATCTAAATCAAGACTGGGAACAAGAAGGAACAACATTAAAAACAGATTCTTTAGAAAACAAAGCAATAATGCCTGGAGAAACAAGAACGATAAATTTAGTCTTAACAAAAACAATGACACAAAATAATACAGGAATTATAGGAAATACAGCAGAAATCACAGAAGCATATAACAGAGAAGGAACTCAAGATGTTAACTCAACACCAGGAAACAAAATAAATAGTGAAAATGATTATGGAGCAGCAGATGTAATAGTAGGAGTTAAAACAGGAGCAGCAGTAGCATATACGTCATTAGTATTGTTAATGTTATTAGCAATAGGATTAAGTATTTACTATATAAAAAAGGGCACATTAAAATCCAATAAAAATATAGAAGAAGATGAAGAGTAAAGAAAGGAGGAGAAATAAATGAATATTAAAAAATATAAAAATATAATAATATCTATAATTTTATTAACTGTCATAGCGATTGCAACATATATTTCTCTTTCTTTTGCAACAGATATAACTTTTCCAGGAGGTATAGTTACAATTGATGGAGATACTGTTAATGCATATTGTGCAACTAAAGATGCAGATAACCCTAATAGATACGGTGGGGGACAGTATGCAGGAACAATACATTTTAGAAGAGATGGATTATATATAGATTCAGCTAAGTTAGAGTGGGATGATGCAAAATTAAGACTAGCTTGGGTTGTATTAAATGCAGGATTACTTCCAGGTGGACACAATCAATTAGTAGGACCTGAAGAATATGGAAATTACAGTACAACTCAAAAGCTTTTGTGGACATATTTAGGACCAGCATTAGGAAATCAATATAATATAGCTTTTGCAGGAGATAATGATACATGGCCAGGTTGCGCTGATTACCTTGATTCAGACATAAATCCATTTGTTGAAGCAATGAAAGAGCCAACAGGAAGCGTAGATATTTATATTTCTAATAATACTGAAGGGCTAGAAACTCCAAAAGTTGAAGATTATGGAGAATATTATAAAATTGGACCTTTAGAAGTACAATACCCTTCTCAAGGAAGAATAGCAGATTATCAAGTTTCACTTAGTGATGGCTCAATTCTTGCAGAGCCTGATCGTAAATTTTTAAATAAAGATGGTTCAGAAATAGGTGGAGACCAAGTAGGAAATGCATCAGCATTTTATATAATAGTAAGAAAAGCAGCATTAGGAGGCAGACAAGTAAGTTCAATTAAAGTAATATTTAATCGTAATTATAAATATATATCAGCAGAAGCAACGATGGATGTATACATTTCTACTAAATCACAATATCAAAGTGTAGTAAAAATAAGCAATCTAGGAAGTGTAGCAGAAGAAACTCAAGTATTAGATGATGATATTGCTGTGGACACTACAGTTATTAAGCCTCCAGTACAACAAACAGACTACATAACAATAAAAAAATATAAAGGACAAACAAAAGAAACTGCAGATACAAGTAGGATAATGGGAGATGTTGCATTTGCTATTAAAAAAGATGATGGTAGATACATAAATACAGCTGGATTAGGAGAAGAAGGTGGAGTATGGACCACTCATTACTATCAAGAAGGAAGAGCAGATAATCAATATGTAACAGAAAGAGGACAAGCAATATTATGGACAAGTGATAATAAACCGGATGTTAATAATTTAAACCCAGATGCACCAGCACATGAAATAAAACTAAAAGGATTTGAAGATGGAAGTTATACGATAATAGAAGCTGACTGTGCACCAGAATGGGGAAGAGACAGTGATCAGCATTTTGTAGTAAGAGGTGGAAAAATATATGGAGTTGATGGAGTAACACCAAACACACAATTTAACTTTGTAGATACTCCATATAAAGGAGAAGACTCTATACAAATTGAAAAATATAGAAGAGGAGAAGAGAACACAGGAAGAATACAAGGAGATGTAGCTTTTAGAATAAGAAGAGTTGATACAGGACAATATATAAACACAGCCGATTTAGGACGAGATAGAACTGAAATATGGGTAGTAGGCGATACTGGAAACATGTATACATATGATGAAACATCTGCTGTATTATGGACAGACAAAATGGATAATGGAAATAAAGGAAATCCATTAGATAAAGTACTAGATCCAAACGTTGAAGGAGAAATAAGAAGACTAAAAGGATTTGAAGATGGAACATATGAAATAATAGAAGCAGATTGTCCTGCTGGATGGACAAAAGCTAAAAGTCAAACATTCACAGTAAAAGGCGGACTTGTATATAAGAGTGACGGTACAAAAGATAATAGATTTGTGTTTATAAATGAGCCATATAATGGCGAAGATTCAATAACAATCCAAAAATATAAAGCAGATGATGTCGGCAATGTAGATAAAAGTAAAATAGCCGGAGATGTTGGATTTGTAATAAGAAGAGATGATACAGGAAAAGAAATATATATAAATGCAAGTGGCTTAAAAGAGGAAAATGGAATATGGACTACTCGTTATTATCAAGAAGGAAATGCAAATAACCAATATGTATCAAATGTAGATGATGCAACACTATGGACAAACAAGAAAGATAATGGACATGAAGGAAATCCAGCAGATCCTTTTAATCTAGACCCAAATGCTGAAGGTGAAGAAAGAAAACTAAAAGGTTTTGAAGATGGAAGATATACGATAATAGAACTTCATTGTCCAGATGGATGGAAAAAAGATACTGAAAAGCATTTTACAGTAAGAGATGGCAAAGTATATAATGATGAGCCAGGAGGAGCAACAAACGTATTTACTTTTGTAAATACAAAAGACAGAAGTACATTAAAAATACGTAAATATAAAGCAAAAAAAGATAGTGATGAAGCTGATGTTGAAGCAGGATATTTAGGTGGAATTGGTTTTGTAATAGAAAAAGTAGATGATTTTGACAAAGAACAAAATCCACATAGATATCTAAATGTTAGAGACATGGGATCAGATCAAGGTGCTAATATTGTAAAATCTGAGAGTGCCAATAAATATTCAGAAAATATAGGGGATTCAGTATTATATACAAGTGATCCAACTAAAAATCCAATGGAAGCAGGACATGAACTTAAAGTAAAAGGTTTAGAAGACGGAAAATATCTAATAATAGAACAGGATGTAAATCCAGAATATACATATGACAAAGAGCCAGATCAAAGATTTATAGTTGAAAATGGTAATATATATGGTGTAAATGGAGACGGAAGCATTAACAGAGATCCAACATCACGGAGAACATTTTGATTTTATAAATAAGCCTTTTTCAAGTGAAGAATACGGATTTAAATTTACAAAGATGCAAGAAAGAGTTACAATTAGTAATCCTCCACCAGAAGGTACTAAAGAATGGGATAACTGGACCGGTGGAGATATAGAAGACATACAAAACGAAGGTAATTATCAAGGAGGATTTTATAATGTAGACGGAATGGGTGTAGTAGATCCTAGTTTCCCAACAGATGCAAAGAAAAGTAGAGGATTAGCAGGAGCAAAAATTGCAGTACAACTTGTAGAGATATATAAAAAAGGATTTTATGGACCGAATTATATGATGGGAGAAGAAGGAGGAAAGGAGATTCCAGATTTCTGGAGATATGCTAAAGTTGATCAGTCAATAAAACAAAAAGTTGAAGAATGGATGAAAGACGACGTTCCAAATCCAGTTCCAAATCCATTTGAACCAGAAAGGAAGAAAAATTGGTATGTACACAATGGAAATTATAACAACATGAATTGTATAGATAGAGCTAACTGTACACAGGCAAGATGCAATAGTGTATACTTATATATGAAAGATGATGGAACAATAGATTATAAGTTTCTTAAAGAGGGTGATGAAATTCCACTTATAACTACTGGTGCAGATGGTACATTTGAATGTAAGAGTATCCTTCCAGGACGTTATCAATATTATGAAATTATAGCTCCACCTAAAGAGGGAAATGAGGATGTAGTAGTTACTGCTGATGATAGAAACCCTCCAATAGAAAAGGGAAGTGAAACAAAATACGATTTCTCAGTAGATGAAACTTGGAAAGAGTTAAGAATACCTGAATTTAGCGAAGCAAGTCAAACATGGGTAAAACGCTTTGATGATTTACTAATATGTGATGAAACAGCATCAGGACTAAAAATAAAGAAAATAGAAAAAGATAAAAATGGAAATGAAGTAGGACCTATGAAAGGTGCAAAATTCACAATACAATTAGCTTTAGATAACAACATGTCAGATAGAGACAGTATAGGCGGATGCGATGGCTATGTATGGGATGAAGAATTTGTGGATCCTAGATATGGAGGCGCTTATGTAAATCACAGAGATATTAAAGATTATTCAGGAGATGCAGATTACCTGAGACATCCAGGAAAAGATCGTGCAGACAACGAAGTTGTAAAAGCAACATATGCAGGATGGAAGAATTATGGTTGGTATGATCCAAATTCTTCAGATCATGAAGATTATGAATTTGAAACAGATGAAAATGGAGAAATATTCTTAACACATTTAATACCAGGAGAATATATAATCAGAGAAGTTGATGTGCCAGTTGGATTTAAAACACCAGATCCTGTGACAATTCATACTAGAAAGAAAGAATATATACATCCAACAGCATATGTATATAATGAGCCAGGTGAAACAGGAGATTTAAAAGTTATAAAAATAGATAGAAAGACTAAAGAAAGAATACCTGGAGCTAAATTCCAAATAATGGATTCAAAAGGAGAAAAATACTTACAACCAGATGGAACAATGGGATATATGCCTTATGAATTTACTACAGATGGAAATGGTGAGATTATTGTACATGATACTCTAGAAGGATCATATAAAGTAAAAGAAACTTATGTTCCAAGTCCTTATATATTAAGTACAAAAGAATTTAGAGTTACTGTACCAGGTGAAGTAACAATTCAAAATAGCAAGCCTTCAGAAGGAAAAGGCTCATTTAGAAAAACAATAGAAGGAGCATCAAATGTAGGACTTGAGGGATTTGAATTTGAACTAAAAGAAAGAGATATCAAGGATGAATATCCTGAAATGTCTAGTCTTCAATGTTTCCCTTATACAAGACATTCACATTGCTCAATGTCTACAGCTTCAGAAGATGTATGGATACCAAGACATTGGGTAGGAACAGAAGAAGATGGTCATTGGGTAGAAGCTCATTGTACGATACATGGATCAGGTGATAGTAGTCATATACCATCATATAATGCAGATGTAAGTAAATACAATCAATTATTTGATGAATTGCAACCAAATGAAAATCACCAAATGAGAGAAGAAGCAGTAAAAGAAATTAACAGTTGGCCATTGATAACAGATGAGCAAGGATATGGAGACATCAGTCCACTATCGGAACTTGATGATGATGATAAAGGTTTAATTGATATAACAGAAACAAGTGTAGGATCAAATCCATATTTCAACATGGATTCATCGACAACGTTATT
>CANQGV010000021.1 GCA_947623475.1 uncultured Clostridia bacterium
ACTTGCTACAGCTGCTATTATTTGTGTTGTAACTGTACATGCAACTTGAAAACTTTTTGGGCTTTCTATCATTTTTCCGTTCATTACAGTTCCATTTTCTAACATGTCTTTTATATTTATCAAACAACAATTAAATATTGGTTGGACAAAATAGTCCATATCATGAAAGTGTAGAATTCCTTCTTCATGTGCTTTACTTATTTTCTCTGGTAATAAAATTCTTTTAGTTAAATCTCTAGAGACTTCTCCTGCAATATAATCTCTTTGTGTTGAAGCTAATACTGTATTTTTATTTGAATTTTCTTCTGCTAATTCTTTATTTTCATTTCTTATTAAACCTAATATTGATTCATCTGTTGTGTTTTGCTTTCTTACTAATTGTCTTGTATATCTATATACAATATATTTTTTTGCTAATTCATATTTTTTTATTGCCATTAGTTTTTGTTCTATTATATCTTGTATGTCTTCTACTAATATTCTCTTTTTTCCTAATCCTTCAATATATTTAGTAATTTCATTTATTTCTTCTTGTGTTGCTCTTTCTTTTTCAGTAACTTCTTTATTAGCTTTACCTATTGCTATAGCTATTTTTTCTCTATCATAGTCTACAGCTCTTCCGTCTCTTTTTATTACTTTCATACTATTTTTCCTCCCACACTTGATAAAGTGATTATATAGTAATAATTTTATTTTTTCCGTTGCAATTGCAACTATTTTTGTGTATAATATCATTAAGCAAAGAGAGTGAGTGGTTTTCATGGATTTTGATATTGAACAATTTATTTTAGATTTTAAAAACAACTGTACAAGAACTTATGAAAAGAATTTCTCTAAAGGAGAAGTTATAACATCATATATTCAAAAAAGACATCAATTTTGTATTTTATTAGATGGCTCTGCAGACTTAGTTCGTTATGATCGTAATGGTAATAGAATTATTATTGAGCATTTTTCAAAAAATGATATTTTTGGAGAAGTTTTTTATTCTGTTATTACAAATAATGAATTATTTGTTGAGTCAAAACAACAATCTACTGTTCTTTTTTATTCTTATGATAATATACATTCAAAATGCAAAACAACATGTAAATTCCATTCACAGTTAGTAGAACATTTCAATGAACTAGTTATAAATAAAATTATAGACTTAAATATAAGAATAGAGCTACTTTCAAAGCGCTCTATTCGTGAAAAATTATTAACTTATTTTAATTTTTTAGCTACCAAAAAGTTCAATAATTCTTTTACTATTCCATTTACTTTAACAGATTTAGCAGATTATTTAAGTGTAGACAGAAGTGCTATGATGCGTGAAATGAAACTTCTTAAAGAAGAAGAAATCATCATAAAAACTGGAAATAGAATTACATTATTACAACATTAATTTATTAAAGTAATCTTGGCTTTAATTCTAAATATATTGGTCTTTCCTCCCTAATCATAGTAGATTTACCATGACCTGGATAAACTATTGTGTCATCAGGGAGTTTCATTATCTTATTTGTAATTGAATTCATTATATCTTTCATACTAGATGTAGGAAGATCTGTTCTTCCCCATGTACCTCTAAACATTGTATCTCCTGAAAATAAACATTTTTCTTTTTCGCAATATAGCGAACTTCCACCTTTTGTATGTCCTGGTGTATGAATAACTTTAAACTCCAAATCTCCTAAATGTATTATATCTCCATCATCTATTCTAGAATCTGCTTCTAGTTCAATTTCTGGTATATCTATATATAGTGATAAGTTTACTGATTTATCATTAAGTCCATCTGCATCAAATCTATGTATTAGTATTTTACCTCCACATTTTTCTTTTAATTCTTTAACTCCTGTAATATGATCTCCATGACAATGTGTTAAATATATATATTTTAACTTTCCTTTCAAAATGTCTATTGTTTTTTTTATTTTTTCTACATCACCTGCTGGATCTATTACCATTATTTCTTTGCTTTTTTCATCTATAATTATATAGCAATTGGTAGGATCTCCTATCCATGTGTCTATTTTTAATCTTTTTAATATCATTTGTCTCTCCTATTTTTTCCTTTTTACTTCAAATACACTTTCTACTTTTCTAAGTGCTTTCATCGTTTTATTTAATTCTACTAAGTTTTCTACTTCTATAGTAACCTCTATCATTGCAATTGATTCTTTTGTTGTTTTAGTGTTTACACCTAAAAGTTTAGCTTTTACATTACCGATTTCTTTTAATATGTCAACTAATAAACCTGATCTATCACTTGCAAAAACTTGTATATTAACTATATATGTAGCTTCAGTTTCTTTATTATACCAACTAACATCAATCATTCTGTTTTCTTCTTCTAGTAATTCTTTTACATTTACACAATCTTTTGTATGAACAGAAACTCCTCTACCTTTAGTTATATAGCCTACTATTTCATCTCCTGGAACAGGGTTACAGCATCTAGATAGTTTTACTAAACAGTTATCTATTCCCTTTACAACAATTCCTGAAGATGATGGTTTTACTCTATTCTGTTTTTTCTTTAATTCTTCAATCTTTTCTTCAACATTTTCTTCTTCATGTTCTTTTCTGTATTCAAAAAGCATTTTTGAAATTATTTTAACTGGAGACATAGCTCCAAATCCTACTGCTGAATACATTTCGTCTAAATTTTTATATTTATATTTATCAAGTGCTGGTTTTATATATTCTTCTTTAAAGAATTCTTCATGAGAATAACCAATTCTTTTTAATTCTCTTTCTATAGATTCTTTACCCTTTTCTATATTTTCAGCTCTATCAGCTTTTTTAAACCAACTTTTAATCTTATTTTTAGCTGTTGAACTTTTAACAAATTTAAGCCAATCTCTACTTGGTCCTTTTGAATTGTCTGATGTAATAATTTCTACTATATCTCCTGTTTTTAAAGGTGTAATTATTGGCATCATCTTACTATTTATTTTACATCCTGTCATTCTATTTCCAACTTCTTGGTGTATTGTATATGCAAAATCTATAGAAGTTGCATCTCGTGGTAAAACAATAATTTTTCCTTTTGGTGTAAATACATATACCTCATCTTCAAATAACTCTGTTTTTAAAGTTTCTAAGAATTCTTGAGGATCTTGCATATCTTTTTGCCATTCTAAAGTTTCTCTAAGCCATGCTAATTTATCTTCTTCCACTTTTACAGATTGTTTTTTCCCAAAATAACTTGCTTCTTTATAAGCCCAATGTGCAGCGATACCAAATTCTGCAACTCTATGCATTTCTTCTGTACGAATTTGTACCTCAAAAGGTGTTCCGTTTTCTCCTAATAATGTAGTATGAATAGATTGATACATATTTGGTTTTGGTACTGCTATATAATCTTTAAATCTTCCTGGCATTGGTGTGTACATTTCATGTACTATACCTAAAGCAGAATAACATTCTTTTACTGTTTTTACTATAATTCTCAAAGCAAATAAATCATATATTTGATCTAAAGTTTTGTCATCTCTTTTCATTTTTCTATATATACTATATAAATGCTTTGCTCTTCCTGTAACTTCTGCATCTATTCTTTGTCTTTTCAATTGAACTCTAATATCATCCATTATTTTTTCAATAAATTTTAATCTCTCGTCTCTTTTTTTGTTAATACCTTCTACTAATTCATGATATTCTTCAGGATATAAATATTTAAATGCTAAATCTTCTAATTCCCATTTCAAAGAATATAGTCCTAATCTATTTGATAATGGTGCATATATTTCCATAGTTTCTTTTGCATTTGCTATTTGCATGTCTCTTTTCTTTTCTTTTAATGTTCTCATATTATAAAGTCTATCTGCTAATTTTATAATTATTACTCTTATATCTTTTCCCATTGCAAGAAACATTTTTCTATAATCTTCTACTTGTCTTTCTTCGACTGTTGTAAATTGTAAATTTCCAAGCTTATTAACACCTAATACCATCTCAGTTATTTCTTGTCCGAAAATCTTTTTTATGTCTTCTTCTGTTACTTTTGATTTTGTTTCTTCTTCTAAAACATTATAAAGTAACGCAGCACAAATTGATTGTTCGTCCAATCCTATATCTGCTAAAATATATGCAACATTAAGTGGCTCTGTTATATATAATTCATTTGTTTTTTCATTTTTCTTTAGAAGTTTATCTTTAACAAAATTATATGCTTTCATTATTATTCTTGAATCTACTCTTTTGGTTTTTTCTCTCTTTTTTGAAATAATATCTTGAATGCCTATTTCTTCTGTTTTGTTTTCCATTTTTATCCTCCAATTTTACAATTTATGTTAATTATGCTATAATAATAGTATAGACGCCCTGTGTGTCTAAATTCTTTAGAAAGGAGCTAGAAGGGGAAACCCTCTAGATATAGCTTCGATGACTACGCTGGTAATCATACTTTTAGTGCTTATTGCATTCGGCAAGTGGGCTTTTAGCTTCCTACTGGTTAGTATGGTTTGCTGTTCTGCTAGCGAGTCCAAGGGTTACATTGTTTTCTGGGGCATAGTTGCCTTAGTACTAATCCTTTGGATTAACGCTACGACAGTTAGCCCGACTGTCGCAACTTTATGTGGTATCGGCATGTGGCTTTGGCCTATATATGTGCTGTTCCACTTGTTTTAGTAGTATTATTGGCCTTCAGCTACGAGCATTGCTCGTAGCTTTTTCATTTTATTTTAACCCTCTCATTACATCTTTAATATTTATTTGAAGATTTTCCATTCCACCATAAGAATTGATTTCTAAAGATCCTACAACATCTATTTTTTCTCCCAATCGATACTCTTCAGCTAAATTTCCTAAATTAAAACCAATTGCATCTATTATTGTATTATTACTTTTTAATGTTATTTTTAAATGTTTACCTTCTGACAAAGTTCTAATTGAATCAATTTTTAAATTTTTGAATAGAAATATAGGTCTTTTATTAGCTTCTCCAAATGGCTCTAATTGTTTTAAACTATCAACCATTTCTTTATTAACATTTTCTAAATCTATCTTAGTATCTATTGGAATAATTGGTAATATTTCTTCTATATGTTCTTTTTCAGCTATTTTTTCAAACTCTTCTGAAAAGTCTTTTATATTTTCTTTTTTTAATGTAATTCCAATTGCCATAGCATGTCCACCAAATTTTTCTATTTTGCTTTCACACTTTTGTAAAGTATTATATAAATCAAATCCTGGAATACTTCTTCCTGATCCTTTTAATATTTCATTTTCACTACATAACAATATACTTGGCTTAAAATATATTTCTGTTATTTTTGATGAGACTATACCTATGACTCCATGATGCCAATCTTTTCCAGATACAACTATTGTTCTATTTTGTTCTAAATGCTTATCTTCTATTTGTTTTAATGCATCTTTAAAAATAGTTTTTTCTATTTCTTGTCTTTTTGTATTATAATTATTTAATTGTTGTGTTAATGTGTTTATTTCATTTATATCTTTTGAAAGAAGTAAATCTAAAGCCTTATTAGCATCTCCTATTCTTCCACATGCATTTATTCTAGGTGCTACTCCAAAAGATATTGTAGATGAATCTATTTTCTTATATCCTGATGACATTAAAATTGATTTTAGTCCTAAATTTTTAGTTTGTTCAATAAGTAATAAACCTAATTTAGCAATTACTCTATTTTCATCTATAAGTGGAACTATATCTGATATTGTTCCCACACAAACAATATCTAAAAACTTTAACCATTGTTTTTCTTCAAGTTTTAATTCTATTCCGTAAAGCTTGTATTAGTTTGAATACAACTCCCACTCCTGCTAATTCTCTAAAAGGATATTTACTGTCTTTTCTTTTTGCATCAACTACTGCTATTGCATTTGGTATTTTTTCTCCAACTTCATGATGGTCTGTTACTATTGTTTCAATTCCTAAGCTATTTGCATAATCAATTTCTTCCAATCCTGAAATACCACAATCTACAGTTATCATTAAATCATATTTCTTTTCTACTATTTGTTTTATTGCTTCTTTATTAAGTCCATATCCTTCCTCTAATCTATTTGGTATATATGAATCTACTTTAATTCCTATTTCATCTAAAAAGCTTTTTAAAACTGTTATACTTGTAATTCCATCTACGTCATAATCACCATATATAATTATTTTTTCTTTATTATTTATGGCTTCAATAATTCTTTTTACTGCTTTTTTCATATCAGGCATTAAAAAAGGATCATAAAAATCATTACGTGTTGGATTTAAGAATTTTTTTATTGCTTTTTCTTCTGTTATACCTCTATTAACAAGTATTGTAGCCAAAAGAGTATTTAATTTATACTTTTCTTTTAGTTGTTTTACTTCTGATTCTTTTACTTCATATAATTCCCACTTTTTTTTCATATTCCTCTCCTAAATTATTATTTGCCTATATTGTATACTATTTTATAATTTTTGTAAACAAATCAAAACTTATATACTGACTCATTTTTATTATCTTTAATATTATACAAAAAAAATAAGCTTTTTTGTAAGCTTATTTTTTATTTTATTCATTTTATTGTTGTTGCATTTGTTGCTGTTGCATCTGCTGTTGTTGCATCTGTTGTTGCTGCATTTGCTGCTGTTGCATTTGTTGCTGTTGTAATTGTTCTTGGGTCAATTGTTGTTGTTCCTGTTGCTGTTGTTGTTGCATTTGCTGTTGTTGCATCTGTTGCTGTTGCATTTGCTCTTGAGTTAATTGTTGTTGATTGTTATTATCTCCTGTGTTATTAGAAGATGAAGATGTGCTTCCACTTGTTGCTCCCCTTTGTTTCAAATATTCTTCTGCATCCATAGTTTCATTATTATAATTCATAATATATTGATATCTTTTATCTTCATATATCATATAAATATCATCTACAACTGGTGCAAATAATGGTTGTCCTGATTGATTTATTAAAGCATATTTTTTATCTTTACGTGCTACTATAACATTATACTTTGGTATTACTAGTAAGTTTTTAGCATTTTCATTACTTGAAGCAATGTATCCAAAACTATCATAATAGAAATCTACAACTTTATTTCCTTTTTTATCAAATAATCCCCATAATTGACCTTTTTTCACAGGTATTAAATTGTCTACTAATAAATATTTATTTTTAATATCATTTTCTTTGAAGTCGTTCATATTTATTCCAATTTCATCAAATTCTACAGAAATTTTTGAAGCACCTTTTAAATCAACAACTCCATATTTATTTTCTTTTTGTACGGCATATAGTCCTGCATCTTTATCTATTAAATCTATTCCATCATAATTTAAAGGAATTTTATTTTCTCTACTTGGTGAAATTATACCATATTTATCATCATCTTCTACTATAAAATCTCCAATTGATGGCATATATTCTATTCCTGTATATTTAGGCTCTAATATAGTTTCTCCTGTTGATGCTTTAACAACTCCATATTCTTTGTCGTCTTCTTTAGTTACAACTATCATATCTTTAAGTATTGCTTTTTGATTTATAAATTCTTTATCTATTGCTTTATATCCATAATCTAATACTGTTGTTTGATAACTTTGTACTAAATATGATAATGTTGATAAAAATATTTTGTTTCTTTCTTTATTAAATATAAATTGTACATTGAATATTTCTGGCATTTCTTCAGATTCTATACAAAGTTCTCCATTTATTGATTTAACCTCGTTTTTCATATCATAATATTCGTAATCATTGTTATCATCATCTTGTGATTTTCTTATTCTATATATTCTTTTTGAATTTAAAGTTAAAGTAACTATTTCATCATCATTTTCTATATAACATTTATTTATTTCTTCTGATTTTATTCCATAATCTCCATTATATGCTGCATATCCTACAAGAGGAGCCATTTGTTTTATTGGTACATAAAAACTATCGCCACTTTGTTCTTTTAATATTGTTCCAAGTTCTGGTTTAACTACACCGTCTACATAATATACTCTATCTGGTTCTTTCATTACTATTAACACGATTATTATAGTAATTATAGCTATAAATATTAGTAAAATAAGTGTTAACAATAATCTTTTTCTTTTTTTTGGTTTCTCTTCTTGTTCTCTAAAACTTTCTTCAATTATATTCATTTGTAACTCCTTCCTCTTATTAATTAATTAATTAATTTAATTAATATACCCATATTTTTCATAGAATTCTTTTTTGAAGGTTAATAAATTATCATTTTCTATTTCTATTTTAACTCTTTCCATTAATTTAGTCAAGAAATTTAAGTTATGAATTGTCAATAATTTTATTCCCAATATTTCATTTGCTTTTACTAAATGTCTTATATATGCTCTTGTATAATTTCTACATGTATAACAATCACATTCACTATCTAAAGGTCTCCAATCTCTTTCATATGTAGCATTTCTCACTACAACTTTTCCATTCCATGTCATAGCAGTTCCATTTCTTGCTATTCTTGTAGGTAAAACACAATCACACATATCTATTCCTGCTATTGCTGCTTCTATTAAATAGTCTGGTGTTCCTACTCCCATTAAATATCTTGGTTTTTCTTTTGGTAATAATGGTGCTGTAAACCTTAGTATGTCTAAAAATTCTTCCTTAGGCTCACCTACACTTATACCTCCAATTGCATAACCTGGAAAGTCCATTTCTACTAAATCTTTTACACTCTTTTCTCTTAAATCTTTATAAAATCCACCTTGTATGATTCCAAATAATGATTGTTTCTCAATGGTTTTATGTGCATCTTTACATCTTTTAGCCCATCTAGTTGTTCTTTCCATTGAATCTTTCGTATATTCATATGTTGATGGATAAGGACAGCATTCGTCAAATGCCATTATTATATCTGCACCTAAATCTTCTTCTATTTTCATAACACTTTCAGGTGTAAAGTTATGCTTACTTCCATCTAAATGTGATTTAAACTCTACTCCTTCTTCTGTTATTGTTCTTAAATCTCCTAAACTAAACACTTGATAACCACCACTATCTGTAAGGATTGGTCTATCCCAGTTCATGAATTTATGCAATCCTCCAGCTTCTTTTACTATGTCTTGTCCTGGTCTTAAATATAAATGATATGTATTTGAAAGTATTATTTGTGCTCCAACTTCGTGTTTTAATTCTTCTGGAGTTAATGATTTTACTGTAGCCTGTGTTCCCACTGGCATGAATACTGGAGTTTGTATATCTCCATGTGGTGTATGTATTATTCCTCTTCTTGCTCCTGTTTGCTTACATTCATGTAATAATTCGTATGTTACTGCTTGTTTCATTTTTCCTCCTATTTTATATTATTATCATTGCATCACCAAAACTAAAAAAACGATATTTTTCTTTAACAGCTTCTTTATATGCTTTTAAAATAAAATCTTTTTCTGCTAAAGCTGATACTAACATTAATAATGTTGACTGTGGTAAATGAAAATTAGTTATTAATCCATCTAAACATTTAAATTTATATCCTGGATATATAAATATTTGTGTATCTCCTTCAACTTCTTTTACCATTCCTTTTTCATCTGCTACTGTTTCTAAAACTCTACATGATGTTGTTCCTACAGCTATTATTCTTTTTCCATTTCTTTTTGCTTTGTTTATTTTCTCTGCATCTTCTTTCTTTATATAAAAGTGTTCTGAATGCATTTTATGTGATTCAACATCTTCTACTTTTACTGGTCTAAAAGTTCCAATCCCTATGTGTAAAGTCACATTTGCTATTTCTACACCTTTTTCTTTTATTTTTTCTAGTAATTCTGGTGTAAAGTGTAATCCTGCTGTTGGAGCTGCTGCAGAGCCATTATATTTTGCATATACAGTTTGATACCTCTCATTTTCTTTTAACTCTTCATGTATATATGGTGGCAAAGGCATTAGACCAATTTTATCTAATATTTCATTAAATATTCCTTCATAATTAAATTTTACTTTTCTTGTTCCACCTGGCATAACATCTAATATAGTAGCTTCAAGTAATCCTTCTCCAAAAATCACTTTTGTTCCTATATGAAGTTTATTTCCTGGTCTTACTATTGTTTCCCAAATATCTGACTCTATATTATTTAATAAAAGAAATTCAATTTTGGCTCCTGTTTCTTTTTTTCCATATAATCTTGCTGGTATTACTTTTGTATTATTTCTAACTAAGCAATCTCCTGGTTTTAAATAATTAATTATATCTTTAAAAGTATGGTGTTCGATTGTTTGCTTATTTCTATCTAATACCATCAGCCTTGATTCATCTCTTTTTTCTTTTGGTGTTTGTGCTATTAATTCTTCTGGTAAATTATAATTAAAATCTGAAACTTTCATTTTATTCTCCTTGTACTGCTGAGTGAAATTTTGTTGATATATTTTCTATTAGTTCTTTAACTGACTCGAATATATTTGTAGGTTGGACAAACACATCTTCCATAAAAGTTGAATATTTAAAATTAGAACTTTTAGCTGGTTTTAATTTATATATTTCTGAAGGTAATCCAATATAATTTCCATTTTCATCTTTTATATTTTTATTCATATAATCATCATACCAATCTCTTTGTCCAATTAACATTTCATCTTTATAACCATATTTTTCATAATCGTGTAAAGCTGGTACTTGATAGCCATATTCTTGTGAATTTCTTTCTAACGAATGTAAAAATTCATGCAAGAATACTTCTTCTGGAAATATATTTACCCTTGAATCATATTTATAAACATAACTTTTAGCTTCATTTGGTAGTCTTATGTTTGAAAATCCTATACCATAGTAATCCATTGAGCCTAATCCAATCCAGTCATTTATTTCAATATCATCTTTATGTTTTTCATCTCCTAATTTTGCTACTATAAATATATGATCATAATCATTTTCACTTATTTTATTTTTTATTTGATCTTCTATATCTTCTGCAGATACATAATATCCAAATTTTTCATCATATGACAAACTAGTTATAGGTGTATCTACTGTATAAATATCACATTCAGCTTGCATTTTAGAATTAGACAAACTCTTACAAGTTTTACTAAACCTCTCAATAGTATCTGTAATGTTTTCTATATCTTGTTCTGCAGCACTTATTTTTATTTCTTTTCCGTTTATATTTACATCTGTTGTTTTAAATATAAAACATGCAAATTTCCATTCATTATTATTTTCTGCTGTTCCTTCTTCAATTGTAAAATCTGAAAACCATGCTTTTCCTTTACAAAGTCCTGCATTTCCACCTAAACGAAATCCTATATTTATTTCTGTTCTATTTTTTGAATTAAATATAAATTCAATTTTTTGCCAATCTGACGTTCCAGAAATAGCAACAGACCTTTCAGTTGAACTATCTGTTGCTATTTGAGCACCTATGGCTTTATTTTCTTCTTGTTTTTCTATATTTTCAGTTTTTACCATACATGTAACTCTATATGGAGTGTTTTCTTTTGTTTTAATAGTTTCATAAAACATAGCATCATTATATTCATCTGAAATAATCTCATAACTTTCTTTATCAGAATATTTAACTTTATTATCTCTTTTAAATTCTGAAATTCCAATTATTCTTTCACTTCTCTGAAATTTATTAAAATTATTTGCTTTGTATATATTGTATACAAAGCAAAATGTTACTATTAAAACACCAATCACTATACTATAAGTTACTGTATTCCCTATAGAAAACTTGGTTTTTAAAACTTCATTCATTTATACTCCTAACTATTATCTTCTTCTGTTTTATTTTCATTTAAATCTTTCATTGTTAAGTTGATTCTTCCTTGGTCATCAATATCTAATACTTTAACAGTTACTCTATCTCCAACATGTAATACATCTTCTACTTTATTTACTCTCTCTTTAGAGATTTTTGAAATATGAACTAATCCTTCTTTTTCTCCAAATCCTAAATCTACGAAAGCCCCAAAGTTTGCTGTTCTAATAACTGTTCCATAATATATACCACCAACTTCAACTTCTCTTACTATATCTTCTATCATTTCTAATGCTTGTTTTGCCTTTTCATTATCTTGTGAATAAATAAATACTTGTCCATCATCTTCTATGTCTATTTTTACTCCTGTTTCTTCGATAATTTTATTTATTGTTTTTCCTCCAGATCCTATAACGTCTTTGATTTTTTCTGGATCAATTGTTGTTGTTACTATTCTTGGCGCATATTTAGAAACTTCTGGTCTTGGCTCACTTATTACTGGCATCATAACATCTTTTAATATATGTTTTCTTGCTTTCTCTGTTCTTTCAAAAGCTTCTTCTATTACTTCATATGAAAGTCCATCTACTTTTATATCTACTTGAATTGCTGTTATTCCTTTTTCAGTTCCTCCAACTTTAAAGTCCATATCTCCAAAGAAATCTTCTAAACCTTGAATATCTAATAACATTAAATAATCTTTATCATCTTCTGGATTTGTTATCAATCCTGTTGAAATTCCTGCTACTGGTCTTTTTATTGGAACACCTGCATCCATCAATGCTAGTGTACTACCACATATACTAGCTTGTGATGTTGATCCATTTGAAGAAAGTACTTCTGAAACAACTCTTATTGCATAAGGAAATTCTTCTTTTGAAGGTAAAACTGGTACTAATGCTTTTTCTGCTAATGCTCCATGTCCTATTTCTCTTCTTCCTGGTCCTCTTGATGGTCTAGCTTCTCCAACACTATATGCTGGGAAGTTATATTGATGCATATATCTTTTTGATTCTTCCATATCAATACCATCTAATTTTTGTTCTTCAGAAATCATTCCTAATGTTGCAATTGACATTACTTGAGTTTGTCCTCTTGTGAATAATGCACTTCCATGTGTACGTGGTAATAATCCAACTTCACAAGATAAAGGTCTTATTTCATCTAAAGCTCTACCATCAACTCTTTTATGCTCATAGAAAATCAAATCTCTAACACATTGTTTTTCTACTTTATATATTGCTTCTCCAATATCTCCTTTATGCTCTTCTAGTGCCTCTTCTCCATACTTTTCTGTATAAGCTTCTGTTATTTTTTCAGTTAATACACTTATGTTGTTATCTCTTTGCGTTTTATCTTCTTCTTGAACTGCAGTTTTCATTTCATTTGTATAATTTTCTTTTACAAAATTATATACTTCTTCATCTACTGCAAAAGATTTATATTCAAATTTTGGTTTTCCTATTTCTTCTTTAATTTTTGAAATAAATTTACATATCTTTTTAATTTCTTCATGTGCAGTTTTTATAGCTTCTAACAT
>CANQGV010000022.1 GCA_947623475.1 uncultured Clostridia bacterium
TCCAATGCTGCTGATAGTCCATCTATTTTTGTTTCTACTACATATTTTTGATTTTCTATATTATTTATTTTAGCCTGTTCTTTTATTCTCTCATCAAAATCTGCAACTTCTTCTATACTAAACACATCTTGTAAACTTTGTAAAGGAACTTCATGGGTTACTTTTTTAAATCCTTCTTTTACTGTTCCTCCTACTTTTTGTGTTAAAGATTCTTCTGATGTAAATTCTGGAAACTCTCTTTCTAGATTTCTTAACTCAACCATTAACATATCATATTCAAAATCTGATATTTCTGGTTTGTCATCATCATAATATTTTTTTGCATGATATTGAGTTTCTTTTCTCAATTCTTTTATTCTTTTTTCAGCTTGTTTCTTTTCCATTTGTTTCCTCTTCCTTGATAAAGTTTTTTTATATTATATACAATTTGGACAAAAAAATAAAGGAATTTTATAAAATCCCTTTATTTATTATTATATTCTTGATTTTAACTTTCTGCTTTAGCTTCAATTATTGTTCTTGCTGAAGTATCATCTGTACATGTTGATAATGTTACTTCTGGTACTCCTCCTGTATCTCTTTGATAGAAAGATGTATCTTCTGGAGTTGTATCGAATTTATTATATATTGAATATGTCATTTTATTTCCATCATTATCTGTTATGTATATTTTATCTCCATTTTTCAATTTTTTGTTATTTGAGAAAAATAATCCATTTCTGTAATTGTGTCCTATTATAACGCAATTTCCTGGTTGATTGATTTCTACTCCATATAATTTAGCTACTGCTACTTCAATTGATTTTTTTGTAACTTTTTCTAGTATTGGATATTTTACTCCAGTAGCTGGTATTTCAATAGTTCCTAATACTATAAATCCTTTATATGTTTTTACTCCATTTTTATCATTTACCTCTGCTTCTTTTACAATAGAAAGGTCTGAATTGTCTTCTCCTCTATCTTCTCCTGATCCAGCAACTTGACCTTGGAAATCGTCAACAAAGTCTGCTGCATCATTATTTACAACATATTTTTGATAAAAGTTATATGCTAGGAAACCAAGTAACCCAATAATTGCTACTATTACTATAATCAATATTACAGTTAATACTTTTCCGTATTTACTTTCAAACATATCACTTTACCTCTCTTTCTCTCTTTTATTCCATATATTATTATTATATCATACTTTTATTTTTTTGTGTAGTTTTTTAAATATTTTATACAATTTTGTCACCAAATTTTTGTCCTGCCAATAAATGAAAATGTAGATGCATTACTTCTTGCCCTGAATCTTTTCCACAATTTACTATAAGTCTATAGCCTTTTTCAAGTACACCTTGTTCTTCTGCTATTTTGTTTATTACACTATGAATTTTTCCCATAAGAGGCTCATCTTCTTTTTTCATTTGAGCCAGTGAATCAATATGCTTTTTAGGTATAACTAATATATGAATTGGTGCTGCTGGATTGATATCTTTGAATGCTAATATTTCATCATCTTCGTATACTTTTTCTGAAGGAACTTCACCTCTTATTATTTTGCAAAATAAACAGTCTTCCATTTTTCCTTCTCCTTTCTTTAGTTTGATTTTTAAGTTTTACAATTATTAGTCTTTTATTAGAACAGCTTTTATTCTTCTTATTCCTGATGAACTTGCTTGTTCTTTCTTTATTTTAAATCTTCCCATATCTCCTGTATGTGTTACATGAGGTCCTCCACATATTTCCTTACTAAAATCACCTATTGTATATACTTTTACTCTATCTCCATATTTATCTGTGAATAAACCTATTGCTCCAGATTTTTTAGCATCCTCGTAATCCATTTCTTCACATGTTACTTTTAAATCTCTTTGTATTTGTTCATTTACTAAATTTTCTACTTTTTCTATTTCTTCTTTTGTCATCTTTTGAGGATGTGAAAAATCAAAACGTAATCTTTCTTCAGTAATATTTGAGCCACGTTGTTTTACATGTTCTCCTAAAACTTCTCTTAGAGCTTCATGTAGTAAGTGTGTTGCAGTATGATATGCTATTGTTTTTTCATTTTGATCTGCCATTCCACCTTTAAATTTTTGTGCTGAGCCTTGTCTTGATTTTTCTTGATGTTCTTTAAATAATTTTTCAAATTCTTTCATATCTATCATATAGTCTAAATACTACTTTTCCTGGTACAATTTTTGTTCCTTCTAATTTTTTTATTTGCTTTTCAAATTCTCTTTCACCATGATTTAAAGTTTTTACAAATTTATTTTTTTCTGCTATTATTACTTCTTTAATTACATCCTTATTTTTTTCTAAATCTGGATACATTTCTTTCAAAGTTTCAACATTTATATCAATTAATGTTGATAACTCATTTAAATCTATTTGTATTTTATTCATATGTCTTATCATTCTTCTTATTAGTCTTCTTAAAATATATCCTCTATCAACGTTACTTGGTCTTCCTCCATCACAAGTTATCATCATACTTGAACGTAAATGTTCAGCAATAATTCTTCTACTTTCAATGCTATCAACTTTTTGGAGTTCTTCAAGTTTATCCATTACAGGTTTAAATAATTCTGTATCAAATGGAGTCTCTTTACCTTGTAATAACATTGTCATTCTTTCTAACCCAAGTCCTGTATCAACATTTTTATTTTTTAATTTTCTATATCCATTTTTATCTTTAAAATATTCCATGAATACATTGTTCCATATTTCTACATATTTACCACAATCGCATGATGGTTGACAATCTGGTCCACAAGCTGGTTTTCCTGTGTCATAAAACATTTCCGTATCTGGCCCACAAGGTCCTTCTTCTCCTGCTATCCACCAGTTGTCATCTTTTCCATAAAAATATATTCTTTCTTCTGGTATTCCTGCTTTTTTCCACGCTTCAGCAGATTCTGTATCTTTTGGACAATCGTCATCTCCTGCAAAACATGTTACAGATATTTTTTCTGCTGGAATTTCTAATTCTTTAGTTAAAAATTCATAACTCATTTTTATTGATTCATCTTTAAAATAGTCTCCCAAAGACCAATTTCCTAACATTTCAAAAAATGTTAAATGACGGTTATCTCCTACTTCTTCAATATCGTTTGTTCTTACACATTTTTGGTAATCACATAAACGTGTTCCGGCTGGATGTTTTTCTCCTAACAAATATGGTACCAATGGTTGCATACCAGCAGTATTAAATAATACTGATGGATCATTTTCTGGAATTAATGGCGCTGATGGTATCACACTATGGTTGTATTTTTTAAAAAACTCTAAGTATTTATTTCTGATTTCAATTGCTTTCACGTTTATAATCCTCCCTTTTTATACTTTTTCACGTTGTTATTATATCTTATAATACTAAAAAAATCAACATTTTTATTATTTTATTATATTTTCTCTAAAAACATTTTTTCTACCCATAAGTTTAAAAATTTTTTTATAATGTATATTTTTTCTCTTTTTACAAATAATAAAATTAAACATAATTTGAAAAAGGAGGAAGATCATGAAAGCAACAGGTGTTGTAAGAAGAATAGATGATTTAGGAAGAGTAGTTATTCCAAAAGAAATAAGAAGAACTTTACGAATTAAAGAAGGAGACCCTTTAGAAATATTTACAGATAGAGAAGGACAAGTTATTTTAAAGAAATATTCTCCAATTGGAGAATTATCAGAGTTTGCAGTTGGCTATGCAGAAACATTATCTAAAACAACTGGTCATATAGCTTGTATAACTGATAAAGATAGTATTATAGCAGTTTCTGGTGGATCTAAAAAAGAATTTTTAGAAAAAGATATAAGTGAAGAATTAGAACAATTAATGGATGACAAAGAAGTATATACTAGCAAAGAAAATAGTGATGTTTCAATTCCGATAACAAAAGATGATAATCAAGAAAGAAAATATAATTCTCAAGTTGTTTATCCAATTATTTCTAATGGAGATACTATTGGAACAGTTATATTGTTATCAAAGGAAGCTTCAACTAAAATGAATGAAACTGAGAAAAAAGTTGCTCAATCAGCTGCAACATTCTTGGGATCTCAAATGGAAATTTAAAAGAAGGAGATTTTATTCTCCTTCTTCTTCTTTTTCTTCTACTTTTTCTTCTTTTCTTGATAAAAATCCAGTTTTATATTTATCTAATATATATCCTAATTCTTTTGATAGATCTTTTAACATAACTATTTTTATTGTTGTTTCTTTTTCTTTTACATAATCATCTACTATACGTTTAAATTGTTTCATTTTTTTCATTTCTGGTTCAATTTCATCTTTATATCTATCAGCTCTATTAACTAATTTTTCTTTTATTAACACTATGTCTTCATTGCTTGCACATGATATTCTTTGGAATAGTTGGTAGACATCATAGTATTTAAAAATTGGAACGTCCATAAAGTTTCTATCAAATTTTTCATAAAATTCTTCCATTCTCATTGGTATTGATTTAAATAAATCTTCTGCTTGTTCTTTATACATTTTTTCTAATAGTTGTTCATTTAAAGTATAGAAATGTTTTAATACGTCATCAATATCATCTTCTATTTCTTCTATTACTACTTTTCCTAATTCTTCGTCAGGATTTTCACAATATTTAGAAGTTAATGAAGCTAAATTCATTCCTGTAAAGAATGTATTTTTTAATGATTTTAAATCATATTTTATTAAACCTTTTTTTGAGAAATAACTAAAATATGCAAATAATTTTACTATATCTATTAAACTTATTTTTCCCTCTTTTACATCATCTAATGTTTCATCTATTACTTTATCAAATTGATCATCAGATATTTTCCAATATTCTTCTGTTAATAATCTTTTGAATGAAGGTAAATTTTCTGTATCTATAGTATTTTGTATTACATCCATATTATTTTTAAATATTCTCATATCAAAAATTCTAGTACGTACATAGTATTCTATAAATTTAAAGAATCTATAATCTGCTTTAAAGTTATAGTAATAGTTATTATCAAACTCTTTTATATAGAATTGTCTATTATCAATTAAAATTCTTGATGATACTAAAATTGATTTATATTCCTCGTTATCTTGAATGTTTATAAATTTTTCTTTTGTTACTTTACCTGCTTTTATTTCAAAAGATACAGCTATAGTAAATATCAACATTGTTTGCATTACTCTGTTACTTGTATTTGGGTATGATTTATTTACCATTTCATATATCTTTTTAAAATCATTTAATGCATGTTTTAAAATTCTTAAGTTTCTTGTTCCTGATTTATTAAATGTAGTAATTATTAATCCAGTATTTTCTCTTAAAAAACGTATTAAATCTGGATTATCTTCATATCTCATTAATATTCCATTTATTATATAGTCAAATTTAGGTGCATATTCAAAAGTCTCACCTATCAATTTTTCTTTTATTCTTTCATAATCATTTGCTTTATCAAATACGTGCTCTATTTTATTTTGAATTTTCTCTACCATTGGTTTATTGTTAGTATTTAATTCTCCTTGCTTATCCAATAAGTAAGTAGCTATAAATGTTTTCATCTCTAGATTTGAACTCTTTAACTTTGTTGATAATTCTTTTTCATTACATATAATTATCGTTTTTATATGATCATGTTCAACAAAATTATTTATATAACCTAATATATCAATAACATCTACATTGGCTCTTTCTAGATCATCAAAACATAATACTTTATCATCTGTTGAGAAAAATTCTCCATAATCTACTCTATCTCCATTTTGAGTTACACCAAAAAAGTTAGCCATATCTATTCCTGTTTTTGCATATTCAGGTATTGTTGTTTGTTCATTTGCAGACATATATTTTCTTAAATTTTTATCCATTAACTGTGTTGTTTCTATAAATATTTTTTTACTTATATCCTCTAGATTTGATATACCATATAATGACATATATATAGTTGTATAGCGCTTTCCATTTAATTGCATAGACTCTATTTTTTTTCTTATTTTATTATTCCAAAAATGTGTTTTTCCAGAGCCCCATTCTCCATTTAACATTACTGCATAATCTGTATAATCTGAACGAACATAATCTAATATGCTTTCAACTAAATCTTCCATTACTTATTCCTTTCTTTTGTTAATAAAATCTCTTGCAATAGTTAATACTCCTATTGTTGCTGGTTTTGCTTTTTTTATCATTTGACTGCATTGTTTTATTGTACTTCCTGTTGTAAATATATCATCTACTAATAGTATTCTTTTATTTGTTAGTATTTGCTTATTTTTTATCATATATACACCTTGAACATTATTTATTCTTTGCTCTTTATTTAATTTACTTTGTTCAATTGTATTTTTATTTTTGTATAAACAATTTTGTTCAATTTTTAACTTGTTTTTTTGAATACTTTTATTGTATAGAGTTACTATTTCCCTAGCTATAAGGGAGCTTTGATTGTACCCTCTATTTTTCATTCTTGTTTTACTTATTGGTACTGGAATTATTATATCATAACTTTCCAAAAATTCCATGAATTTTTTATTTTTTATCATAAATTTTACAAAACTTTTATATAAATATGACTTTTCTTTGAATTTATATTCGAGAATTAATTTTCTAACTTCCCCTTCATACTCAAAGAAATATATTTGAGTGTCAAATATATTTCTTTCATATTTTTCTATAGTTAAATTTTCTATTTTTTTTAATTTTATTTCACACTTTTTGCATAAATTTTGCTGATTTATTTTTCCACAAATACCACATACTGGTGGAAAAATATAATCTATTATTGAAATACTTATTCCTCCTTATTATTTAAATTTTTTATTTTATATTCTAGTCCTGTATTTCTTTTTTTACTATCTACGTTTTTTATCATATAACTAATAACTTTGTCGCTTCCTATTACTATAAGTAATTTTTTAGCTCTTGTTATTCCTGTGTACAATAAATTTCTTGTTAATAATATTGGCGAAGATGGTGGAACTACCATTATAACAACATCAAATTCACTTCCTTGTGCTTTATGTATTGTTATTGCATAACTGTGTTCTATCTGTTCCAATTCAGATGGCTCATACCATGCAACTCTATCATCATCAAACCTAATTTGAATTGTCTTATCAGATATATTAATATCTTCAATTGTTCCCATCTCTCCGTTAAATATTCCACTTCCTACTTCTTTTTCTTGCTCTCCAAACTCATTTAATATTTCTTTCTCCCAATACATATCATAATTATTTTTTATTTGCATTACTCTATCACCAACTCTAAATATGATTTTTCCTCTCTTTTTTTCTTGCTTATCTATTGCTTCTGGATTAAGAACTTCTTGTAATTTATTGTTTAATTCTCTTGTTCCTAACATTCCTTTTTTTGTTGGTGTAATTACTTGTATGTTTTGAAAAAAATTATAATCTCCATAATTTTCTAATCTACCTGTACATAAAGATATTACCTCATTTAATGCTTTTTCTTGACTATATTCTTTTATATAAAAGAAGTCTTCTTTCATTTCATTACTTAATTCTTCTTTAGTTAAAAAACCTTCTCCATTATCTACTCTATGTGCATTTAATACAATTTTACTTTTTGCAGCTTGTCTAAATATTTTATCTAGTTTTATTGTTGTAAGTGCTTCTGAATTTATAATGTCTTTTAACACACTTCCTGGTCCTACAGATGATAATTGATCAGAATCTCCTACAAGGACTAATTTTGTTCCTTTATAAATACATCCCAATAAATAACTCATTAAAAATATATCTACCATTGACATCTCATCAACAACTACTACATCTGCATCTATAGGTGCTCCTGTATATTCTCCTCTTTTAGGTGTATATATATTATCTTCATTTATTTTGCCTATTTCCAACAATCTATGTAATGTTGAAGCTTCATGATTTGTTGTCTCTGTCATTCTTTTTGCTGCTCTTCCAGTAGGCGCACATAATACTACTTTTTCTTTTTTTCTTTTATATAGTTCAATTATCGTTTTTATTATTGTGGTTTTACCTGTTCCTGGTCCTCCTGTTATTATGGTTACATTATGGTTATTTATTGCTTTCACTGCTTCTTTTTGTTTTTCTGATAAATATATATCTGATTGTTGCTCTATTGTTTCTATTTCTACATCTATATTTGAAATTTTCTTTTTATTTTTTTCATTATCAATTATTAAGAGTCTAGATGCTACTGTTTGTTCTGTTTCAAAAAAGCTTTCTAAATATATCCATTGCTCATCTTCTCTTTCTTCTATAATTATTTCTTCTTCTGTTTTTAAATTTATTATATTATCTTCTATCTCTTCTATTGAAACTCCTAATAAGTTAGTTACGAATTCTATTAAATTTTCTTTTATAACACAACAATTTCCATTATATGTAGCACAAATAAGAGCATATTTTATTCCACTTTTTATTCTTTTTTCATTATTATATTCTATTCCTAAGTCTAAAGCCATTTTATCTATCTGCTTAAAGTCTATTCCCCTTGTTATTTCAACTAATATATATGGATTTGCCCCAATTTCTTCTATTGCATTAACTCCATATTTATCATAAACTTTTTTTGCATGTTCTGCCCCAATACCAAATTTTTCTAGAAATTCTACAATGTGCCATACTTCCCAATTTTCTAAAAAACTATCTGATATTTCTTTTGCTTTCTTTTCAGATATTCCTCTTATTTGAGTTAATTTATCATATTCATATTTTAGAATGTTTATAGTATCTTCTCTAAACGTTCTTACTATTTTTTTAGCTGTTGCTTCCCCTACTCCTTTTATATTTCCTGCAGCCAAATATTTTTCTAAAGCTTCTGGAGTATCTGGCATTACTTTTTCAAATGTTTCGACTTTAAATTGCAATCCATAATCTCTGTGTTCTACAAAATCTCCTACAACCCTTATAGTATCACCTGTATTTATAAATGGTAAATACCCTACAATAGTTGTAGTTTCCTCGTCTGTTTCGAATACAGCTATAGTATATCCATTAACTTCATTCTTATATATAATGTCTGCAACTTCTCCTTTTAGTTCCAAACTTGTACCTCTTTTCTTTTATTTTGTTTTTTCATTATACAAATATCAAAATTAAAAGTCAATAGAAATACAAAAATTTGTTTCCTATTAACTATTATTTATATTATCCATTATTTCCTTACATTCTCGCCAACTAATACATTTTAAATTATCATTATCTTTTACCATTCTATTTAATATTTCTTTTGTGTTATCTGTAGAATTTAAATCAACTACAATTATATTTTTTAAGCATTCTTCTTTTCCATATATGATTTTAAATAATATTGTTCTTATAAAGTTTTCTATATATTTTTCTTGATTTTTTGTTACTATCAATAGATATGTTCCATCACTTTTTAATCTCGTATATGTATACATATATATAACTTCTTTTATGATTTCAAATAATCCATATAATGCTAAAGTCCAAATAATAGTATTTACTATAAAATCTCCCATTTTTGCCTCCTATATAGTATTATATTTCATTTTGAATTTTAAGTTACAATTTTATATATACTATTACTAATTATAATTTTATTTTGGCTTTTTTTCTGTAAAATCATAAATATAATCTATTAACCTTTTAGCTTCTTCTTTTAATAATTTTCTGTCTTTTAATACATTTTTATCTGTATAAAATGGCTCTCCAAATGTAACTAGAACTTTTGAAAAAAATTTAGGTCTTGATGTTATATATATCGGAATAATTGGAACATCTGCCATTGCAGCAATGTAGATAGCTCCATTTTTATGTTTTCTTTTATGTTCTATATAGTTTTCTTTAAAAACTCCTCCTTCTGGGAAAAATAAAAGACGTATTTTATCTTTACTTTTTAATGTTTCTATTATATTTTTTATTCCTAATTTATCAATTGAATCTCTTTTTATAGGTATTGTTTTATTATATTTTAAAAATCCTATTAGTATTTTCTTTTCAAAAAGATCTGCTTTTGCTACACTATACATATTTTCAACTTTTGGACGTATAAAGGCTGGGTCAAAAATTCTTGAATGATTTGAACAAAGCATACATTTTTCGTATTTATCTAAAATTTCTGCATTTTCGTATTTTACTCTAAATAGTATTTTACATGATATAAATAAAATTATTTTTGTTATTATCTTATTCATAATCTTTCTCCTTCTAAACAATAATTTTATCATATTCATTTTTTTATTACAAATTTATTTAATTAAACAAACAATGGGGTTAATTAAAAAGTAATTCTTTATACTTTTTAACTAACCCCATTAAACATTTTTTATTAAATGATTTCTAATATAGCAACTTCTGCTCCGTCTCCTCTTCTTGGTCCAACTCTAACTATTCTTGTATATCCTCCAACTGTTTTACTATCAAACTTTGGAGCTATTTCATTAAATAGTTTTGCTGGTAAATCAATATTATTTCCATCACTATCTTTTACTTTATTTATTTTTGTCATTATTTTTCTTCTAGCATTTAATCTAGTTGGCATATCTTTTTGTCTTTTTTCTGTTCTTTCTTCTTTTACTACTTTTAGATATTGTTTACCATTTTTACTTTTTGCTATTTCTGTTACTTTGTTACCTTTAGAATCTAGTTTTGCTGTAACTACTTTTACATCTACTGTTTCAAAATTGTCTTTTTCTTTAACTGCTAATGATATAATACTATCAGCTATAGATTTTACTTCTTTAGCTCTACTAAGAGTAGTTTCTATTTTACCATGTAGAATCAAATCTGTTGTTAATGTTTTTAACATACCTATTCTTTGATCTGTTGGTCTTCCTAGTTTTCTATTTGTAGCCAATTTTTTCACCTTCCTTTATTTATTCTTCTTCTTGTGCGAAATCTAATCCTAATGAATGTAATTTATTTGTTACTTCATCAAATGATTTCTTTCCTAGATTTCTTACTTTCATCATATCTGTTTCAGTTCTATTTGTTAAATCTTCAACTGTTGATATTCCAGCTCTTTTTAAACAGTTGAATGAACGTACAGATAATTCTAATTCTTCAACTGACATTTCTAATACTTTTTCTTTTTTAGATTCTTCTTTTTCTATCATAACTTGTGTATTCTTTGTAGCTTCTGATAAATCTATAAATAATTCTAAATGTCCAGTCATTACTTTTGCTGCTAGGCTTAGTGCTTCATGTGCTTTTAAACTTCCGTCTGTCCAAACTTCTATAACTAATTTATCATAATCTACCATTTGTCCAACTCTTGTGTTTTCTACTTGATAATTTACCTTCTTTACAGGTGTATATATAGAGTCTATTGGAAGTACTGATATATCTTGATTAGGTTTTTTATTCTTATCTGCAGAATTATAACCTCTTCCTCTATCAGCTGTCATTTCCATAACTAAGCTTCCACCTTTAGATACTGTAGCAATATGTAATTCTGGATTTAATATTTCTACTGTTCCATCTGTTTCAATATCTGCTGCTGTTACTTCTCTTTCTTCTTTTACATTTATACGTAAAACTTTTTCTTCAGTTCCATCAAATTTCATTCTGACATTTTTTAGGTTTACTACTATTTCTGGTACATCTTCTACAACATTTGGTATTGTAGAGAACTCATGTAGAACTCCATCTATCTTTACACTTGTTATTGCACAACCAGGAAGAGATGAAAGTAAAATTCTTCTTAAAGAATTTCCTATTGTTATTCCATATCCTCTTTCTAATGGTTCGCATACAAATTTTGCATAATTATTTGTGTTATCTATTTCAAGACATTCAATATTTGGCTTTTCAAATTCTATCATTTTTACCTCCTAAATTGAGATTTCTCTCTTTAAAACTTTTTATATGTTTGCACATAATGGTTTGTAATTGACTAACCAATAATTTAACCATTTTTTTCTAAAAGTTTTTACTACTTGTTTGTACCTATTTTCTACCATTATTATTTTGAGTAAAGCTCTACTATTAAATGTTCTTCTATTGGAAGATCGATATCTTCTCTAGATGCTAATCTTACTACTTTACCACTTAGCTTTTTAATATCTTTTTCTAACCATTCTGGAACTGGTCTTGCTGCTGTTTCTTCAATATTTATTTTTATTGTTCCATTGTCTTTTTTATTTTCTCTAACTGTTATAACATCTCCTGGTTTTACTAAATATGATGGTATATTAACTTTTTTTCCGTTTACTTCAAATTGAGCATGTGTTACAAATTGTCTTGCTTGTGCTCTTGATGTTCCAAATCCTAATCTATATACTACATTGTCTAATCTGCTTTCTAAGATTTGTAATAAATTTTCACCTGTTACACCTTTTTTGTTTGAAGCCATTTCAAAATATTTTCTAAATTGTTTTTCTCCAACTCCATAATATGATTTTGTTTTTTGTTTTTCTCTTAATTGTGTACCGTATTCAGAAAGTTTTGATCTTCTTTGTCCATGTTCACCAGGTGCATAATTTCTTCTAGCAATACTACATTTGTCTGAATAACATCTTGTTCCTTTAAGGAATAGCTTTTGACCTTCTCTACGACAAATACGACATTGCTCGTCTTTATATCTTGCCATTATTTTTAAACTCCTTTCCCTTTAATCATTTATTCTCTTTTACTAAACACGTCTTCTTTTTGGTGGTCTACAACCATTGTGTGGTATTGGTGTAACATCTTTGATGCTACTTAATTCTAGACCTGCTGTTTGAAGTGCTCTTATTGCAGCTTCTCTACCTGCACCAGGTCCTCTAACAAATACTTCTACTGTTTTTAAGCCATGTTCCATTGCAGCTTTAGCAGCTTTTTCAGCAACTTGTCCTGCAGCAAATGGAGTGCTTTTTCTTGAACCTTTGAAACCAAGTTCTCCAGCACTTCCCCATGATATTGCATTACCTTTAACATCTGTTATTGTAACAATTGTGTTGTTAAATGTTGAATGGATATGTGCTTCACCTTTTTCAATGTTTTTTCTATGCCTTCTAGCAACTGGTTTTCTTGTTACATTTCTAGCCATTTTACTAAAATTCCCTCCTTAAATTTGAAATTTCTTTTCTACTTTTTCTTACCTTTGCTTACTAATTTTCTAGGACCTTTTCTAGTTCTTGCATTAGTTTTTGTTCTTTGACCTCTAACAGGTAAACCTCTTCTATGTCTAAGT
>CANQGV010000023.1 GCA_947623475.1 uncultured Clostridia bacterium
AATTAATACAAAACTATAAAATTATAAATACACATCCATCATTATTACCTAAATATGGTGGAAAAGGAATGTATGGAATGAAAGTACATAATGCAGTTGTAAAGGCAAAAGAAAAGTTTACAGGACCAACAGTTCATTTTGTAAATAATGAATATGATAAAGGAAATATAATAAGTCAAACAAAAATTGAGATTTTACCAGATGATACAGCAGAAGTAGTATCCGAAAAAGTACAAGCAATAGAAAAAATACAATTAAATCAAGTTTTAAAAAAATTTATAAAAGAAGAGGAATAAAAATGTTTAATAAAATAAAAGAAGAATGTGGAGTTTTTGGTATTTATTCAAAAGATTCAAAAGAAGAGTTAGCAGGAAGAATATGTATAGGACTATCAGCATTACAACATAGAGGAGAAGAAAGCTGTGGAATTGCAATAAATGAAGATGGTATTATACATTTTCATAAAGATATAGGATTAGTTTCAGATGTATTTACACCAGAAGTATTAAGAAATATGCCAGAAGGGAAAATGGCAATTGGACATGTACGTTACTCAACAACAGGAAAAAGCAAAAAAGAAAATGCACAGCCAATGGTTGTAAGACATAAAAAAGGAAATTTAGCAATTGTACATAATGGGAATTTAACAAATGCAGTAGAAATAAAATCAGAATTAGAAGAACAGGGAGCTATATTTACAACAACAAGTGATACAGAAATTATATGTCATGTTATAGTAAGAGAAAGATTAAAAACAGGATCAATAGAACAAGCTGTAAAAAATACTATGAAGATAATAAAAGGAGCATATTCACTTTTAGTAATATCATCTAAAAAAATGATAGCAGTAAGAGACCCACAAGGTTTTAGACCTCTATGTATGGGTAAGATAGGAAAAGATGTTATTTTTTCTTCAGAAAGTTGTGCTATAGATATAATGGGAGCAAAATTTGAACGTGATATTGAGCCAGGAGAAATAGTTGTTGTTACAAATAATAAAGTTAAATCAGAAAAAGTTTTACCAAATGAAAAAAAAGGAATGTGTGTTTTTGAATATATTTATTTTGGAAGACCAGATTCAACAATAGACGGAATAAATGTACATATTTTTAGAGAAAATGCAGGAAGATGTTTAGCAAACCAAGCACCAGTAGATGCAGATATAGTAGCAGGAGTTCCTGACTCAGGAATAGATGCAGCTTTAGGATATTCAAAAGAATCAAAAATTCCATATGATATAGTATTTATAAAAAGTAAATATGTAGGAAGGTCTTTTATACAAAACACACAGAATAAAAGAAAAAAGATGATAAATTTAAAATTAAATCCATTAGAAAAAACAGTAAAAGGTAAAAAAATAGTTTTAATAGATGATTCTATTGTAAGAGGAAACACATTGGCAAAAATAATAAAAACATTGAAGAAAGAAGGGGCAAAAGAAGTACATCTTAGAATAGCATCACCAGCATTTATAGATGTTTGTTATTTTGGAACAGATATAGATAGCAAAGAAAATTTAATAGCAAATGGAAGAACAGTTGAAGAAATAAGAAAAAAGATAGGAGCAGATTCATTAGAATATTTAAGTTTAGAAAGTATAGATAAAATAACAAAAGACTGTAAAGTAGAAGAACTTTGTACAGGATGTTTTACAGGAAAATATCCTATTGAAGTTCCAAAAGAAATAAATAAAGAAACATTTGAAAGAATAAAAATATAAAGATAAAAAAAGACGTATCTTAATTTAGAGATACGTCTTTTAAAGTTAATACTCCAATATTATCTTTATAGATTTTTTCAAATTGAGAAAGAGGAAGGGGATTTTCACCTATTCCTGCCTCAATAGTATAGCCAGGTCTATTATAGTTTTGAATAAACCAATCTTTGTAACCTGCAAAGCTAGAATTATAAGGAACATCAGTTAATTTATAACCTGTAAGTTTTGCAAATTGTTGACCAATTTCAAATCCTTTAGGAGGATTAATATTTTGAAAATTCCAGTAAATCTCTTCACCTTGCGTATGATATGCAATTATTAAATCAAAATTATATCTTAACGTAAAGTTATAAATACTAATAGCTTCAGGCTCTGTTAAAGGACTATACCCTACAAAGTCACGTGGAGCAGGGCGATTAAAACCTTGTGCATATTTTATTTTTTTAGCTTGATTCCAACCAGCAGGAAACTGTAAGTTTAAATCCACACCAGTTGATTTAAAAAAATTACAACTTAAGTATATCTTTTTTTAAACATAATATATATTACTAAGAGGTGTAGATTTTGAAAAAGGATGAAATAAAAATATATTGTAAATACAACAATACAAAACAAACTATTGAACAAATTATAAGTAAAATATTTATTGATTATTTAGAAACTAAAGACAAAAAGAAAGAGGTGAAAAACCTTAATGAAAAATAATGCTATTTTTAAAGTACGGAATGTATATTAGACTATCTAGAGAAGATGGCGATAAACAAGAAAGCGAAAGTATCGGTAATCAAAGAAAAATTTTACAAAGATATATAAAGGAGAAAAATTTATATGTAGTAAAAGAATATATTGATGATGGGGTATCAGGTACAACATTTAACAGACCAGGGTTTAATGAGTTATTGCAAGATATCAAAAGCGAAAAAATAAATATGGTTATAACAAAAGACTTATCCAGACTCGGAAGAGATTATATAAAAACAGGATATTACATAGAAAATTATTTTCCAGAAAATCAAGTAAGATATGTATCAATATTAGATGGAATAGATACATATAGTGGAACGACAAATAATGAAATCACACCATTTAAAGCAATATTAAATGATATGTATGCAAAAGATATTTCAAAAAAAATAAGAAGTGTATATAAAGAAAAGCAAAAGCAAGGAGAATATTTATGTAGTATCCCTCCATATCGGATATAAAAAAGATATAAATAAAAAAAATCATTTAGTAATTGACGAAAATGTTTCATACATAGTAAAAAAAATATTTGATATGTTTTCAAATGAAATAGGAAGTAGGTCAATTGTAAAATATCTAAATAATAATCATTATCTATCTCCAATAGGTTATAGGAAAACAGGAAATATTCAAAACAAAAATGAAAATCAATATAAGTGGAATGAAGTTACAATATGCAATATGTTGAAAAATGAAGTTTATATAGGAAATACAGTACAAAATAAAAAAACATCTATATCATATAAAGTAAAAAAAAGAAAAACAGTTCAAAAAGAAGAACAAATAAAAGTGGAAAATACACATGAAGCTATTATAGATAAAAATACTTTTGAAAAAGTAAAGATTATTATAAAAAAAAGAAGTTCAAATGCAAAAATAAAATATAATTACTTGTTAAGAGATCTGTTATATTGTCATCATTGTAAAAGAAAATTGCAAATAGTACTTAAAAAAAATTCAAAAAGCAAAGCTAAACCACACCCTTATATAACTTGCTCAAATTACAATAAAAATGGATGTTACAGTTTAAATATCAGCTATGAAAAATTTGAAAAGCATATAATTTATTTAATAAAAAACATAATAAAAGAAAATGCAAATAAAAATATTTTAAATATTGAATATGAAAAAAAATTAAAAAAAGATTTTGAAACAGAGGAAAACAATAAAATAGAAATAGAAAAAATTGAAAATAAAATAAATGAATTAAATAATAAACTAGAAAAAATGTATGAAGATAAGCTAAAAGGAATATTGCTAGAAGAAGATTATATAAGACATGCACGGAAAAATTATAGATAATAGGAATAAACTAAGAGAAAAAAACAAAGAATTAAAAACCAAAAAAATACAAAATAAAAAAGAATTAGTTACAAAAATTGAAAAAGAAAAAAATGAAGTAATTGAAAGTTTTTTAAAATTAAATGAAATAAAAAAAATATATTTATTTAGAATGATTGACAGAATAGAAATTGATAAAGATAAGAAAACATATATTTTTTTTAATTCTTCTCAACCACTATTTAATACAAAAACAGGTAATGGTAAAAATAAGAATCAAGTGTAATTGAAATGTAATTAAAATGTAAAAGAAAAATAATATAAACAAGCTTAATATATAGTATAATTATAATAGCTGGAATAGTATTTTATAGATAAAAGAGGAGAAGTGAAATGATAAAACAAAAGATATTAAAAATATTAGTACCTTGTATTTTCTTATCTACAATTATTACACCTGTGTTTGCAGCAAATATTCAAGATAAAATAGAAACAGGAGAATATTCTAAAGAATTTAAAGATTATTTACAACTTTCAGAGGAAGAAAGAAGTAAAATACTACAACCGTCACCAATAGAGATAATTAACACAAAAACTAAAATTAAAAATCCATTAAAAAGATATAGTTTAATTGGAAGTAGTTTACAAAGTAAATTTTCATTAAAAGATGAAAATGTATTAGGTAGCAAACTAAAAATAAAAGATCAAAAAAGTACAAATACTTGTTGGGCATTTGCTGCATTAGAATCTTTAGAAACAAATTTATTGTTAAAAGATAAAACAAAAACATATGACTTTTCAGAAAAACACATGAATTATGCAACAAGTAGAAACTTTTTAAATAATCAAGTAAATACAATGGGATTTAATAGAGAAGTTAGTGAAGGTGGAAATTGGGAAATGGCATTAGCTTATCTAACAAATGGACTAGGAGCAATAAACGAAAGCCAAATGCCTTTTACAGATGATAATAATAAAATCCAATTAAGCGAAATACAAAACAAAACAGTAACAAGTCAAGTATTTGATACACGTGCATTTCCATCACATGAATCAAATGATGCTGATATAGAAGAATTTAAAACAACAATGAAAGATTACATTAAAAAATATGGCTCAATAGCAGCAAAGATTTATGGTGCTAAATTCCAAACAGATTATTATAATAATTCAACAGGAGCAATTTATTGTGATGATAAAGAACAATGCAAAACAGACCATGGAGTTTCAATAATAGGTTGGGATGATGACTTCCCAGTTAGTAGTTTTAATGAAAAGCATAAGCCAAAAAATAAAGGTGCTTGGATTGTAAAAAATACATGGGGAGAAAAATTAGAATATTCTTTATCAGAAATGAAAGAAACAATATTTAATGCACTTGAACAACAATGTAAAGAAAAGGGATGGGAAAGTGCTTCTCAAATTCCAGATGACAAAGCAAAAGAAATGTTTGAAAGTTTAGGATTTGAAATAAGTGGAGACAAAGGTTATATACCTGTAGGAGATAAAGGATATATGTACATATCATATGAAGATGTAAATATATATTCTAGTCTTATAGGAATAATGAAAGCAGCAGATAGTACTAACTATGAAAACATTTATCAATATGATATTTATGGAGCAAATGGTACAATAAATATTAAACAAGAAAAAGATGCATATTTAGGTACTGTATTTAATAAAAAGACAACAGGAAAAGAGTATTTAACACAAGTTTCACTTTATGCACCAGAAACATATACATGCCAAGTATATGTTAATCCTAATAGTTCAAGCAAAGCAAAAGATGATTTACAATTAGTTCAATTAAAAGAAGGAGAAACAGAAACATTTGATGCAGGATATCATACATTAGAATTTGAAAATCCAATTGAAATAAAATCAAATTCATTTGCAGTAGTCATAAAAGTTAATGGTGCAGAAGAAAATGAAATAAAATTATCAACAGAAGGTAAAGTAGAAAACACATCATATAGTGTGGTTGATGTAGAGAGTGAAAAATGCTTTATTACATATGGACAATATTTTGATAGAAATGAGTGGATAGACACATCTAAAATGTCTCAACAAGTTTCTGGAGCTAGAGATGTAGATACAACAATAAAAGCATTTACTACTTCTAAATTAAGTGGAGGGACAGATCCTGGAACGGATCCAGGAACAAACCCTGGTACAAATCCAGGAACAGACCCAGGAACAAATCCTGGTACAAATACAGGAGGAGATCCAGGAACTACTCCAACACCTCAAACAAAACCTCAACCATCTAATTTCAACTCAGCAAAACCTGATGTAAAAAAAGTAGCTGGCTATGCGTATATAGACTTAAATAAAGAAGAATATGTTACTATAGATATGGAAATCAATGGAATTACTAGAAACGTGGATAGTAACAATAAATATGAATATTATTATTACTTGTCAGGAAATCAATCTGAAAGTAATATAACAGGATGGACAAAAATAAAAGAAACTCAAAGTTCCAATAATAAACTTACATTTAAAATAGACACAAGAGAAATTTCAAATTATGAAGAATTGTATGATGCAGAGGAATTATATGTATATGTAAAAGAAGTGGTTTCTAACAGCGTAGGAGATGTAGAAACTATATCAAAAGGAATGCTATTAGATATAGAAAATGACGAATATGAGATGGAATTTTATATAGATGATGAAAATATAGAATCATATTCATCAAACTTTGAAAATTGGTATAGTGGTTATGATTATGATTACGATGATGATACAACAGCAAATTTCTCAATACCTAAAGCAGGTATCGTAACGATAATAGGAGTACTTGTTGTTATATCTGTAGCAGGAGTTATAATCTTTATAAGATACAAAATGTTAAGTAAGTATATAAAATAAAAAAGAGAAAGAAGTAGTTAAATAAAACTGCTTCTTTTTTTATAATGTTATATAGTTGTAAATAAAAAAAGACGACACCATTTATGTTTGACTTCCAACCATCGGGAAAGGGAATACCAGGAAAATTATTTGAAATTTCTTGAGCTTTAATAAATGGTAAGGAAGACTTTGAATAAACTTTATTTACTAAATCCACACCATCAGGATTAACCATGGGAACAATATAAATAGAAGTGGAATTATACAGCTCTGCAATTGAAACACTATTCAAGTAAGAATTAGTATAAAATGTATTACAATAGTCCTCTATAAACTTCATAAGAACAATACTTGTTATATATTCATTAGCATGAATAGAACCAGAATAGAAAACTTTTTTAGGGCCGAATACCAAGCCTTAATGAATAAATGTTTTTACCTAAAACGCTTTTTCCTATAATGCTAATTTGAATAAAAGGAAAAAGTTTTTTTAAAGTTGCTATATGTTTAGTTAAAATACTATAGCTATAAGGAACACTAGCAGAAACAATATTCATAATTTAATCACCCATTATACAGTATGAATGATATTAAAAAAATGTTATAAATAATAACTATATACTAAAAAACACTTTTTTTAGTATATATACGTATAATAAATTAGGGAGCAATAATTAAAAAAAAAGAGGGAAAGAAAATGAAAAAAACAGGGAAATTAGTTATTATATTTCTAATATCTCTGTTGTTTAATAATATGAATATATATGCTCAATTTACAGGAACTGCCGAAGTTGTTCCACAACAAATACAAGCTAAAAAAGGAGAAGAATTTGCAATAGAAATCAAATTAACATGTAATAATATAGAAGGAGATAACCTACTAACAACAACAAAGGTAGAATACAACAAAGATATTTTGAAATATGAAAAAGTAGAAGGAACAGGAGATAGAATAGTTGAAGCTAGTATGTTTGAAGAAATAGGAGAAATATATACAGATGGTAAAATAGAAAGTGGAGAATGTCAAACTCTTTGTAAAATATATTTTTCTGTTTTAGAAAAAGAAAAACTTCCTAGTCATACTTCATTAAAAATTAGTGGCTTCAAAGTTACTGATGGAGGAGAAGATGTTATATATACTAATATGGAAGATAAGGTAGTAAATATTGAAATAATAAATGAGGAGCAAAATGAAAACGAAAATAAAGTAGATGAAAATACAACAAAAGAAAATATAGTAAAAAATGAAGTTGTAGAAGAAAACAATACTCTAAAAGAAGATAATAATATTATAGAAGAAGTTACAAAAAGCAATGAAAAAAATAATGATGAAGAAGAAATTCCAATTACTGGTAAAAACTATTTTATTGAATATTTAACTATATTATTAATAATATTATTTATACTATTATTAATTATTATAAAAAAGCAATCTATTTATAAATAGATTGCTTTTTCTTATAAATTCTAAAATATTATAAATCATGTTTTGGTAAGCCATAATAGCTTTCATATTTGTCCATAGCTGTATCAGGATTGTGAATACCTGTAAAAGATTTTATTGGAGCAAATTCTTCGTCGGGATTTACTCTAAATAAAAGCATATCGTCAAAATTATAAAATGCATCAAATATAAAATTCTCGAATTTAAAAGAGTTAGGACCATCTGGAACTTGCTTAACACCTTCTTTATTAACAAAAGCATTTTTCTTAAAAGCTCTATGAAAACGTAAATCGAAAGTTGTTGATTTTTCTACTGCATCTATAGCCATTAAATGTGAAAGCATATTAGCTTCACGATACATATAAAATCCATTTTCATCTTTTTTTTCAGAAAGTTCTAATGTTATATCAGAATAATCTAAAATAGTTGGATGATTATTTCTTTTGCAAAATACAGCAGTTTTTTCTAAAGGTTGTTCTTTAAAAATTGTTTTTGAAGCTATTTTATAATTATTATGAACAGTTAATCCTATAAATAAAGGGTCAGCTGTTTTTAATAAAATGTTATCTATTCCACCAAAAGAAATCCACTTTATTCCATCATCTTTCATTTTTTGAAGATTGCCACTTTCTTTGAGAACTTTAAAAACATTTCCGTTACCACAAGAAGCATATTTTATACGATAAGGCTCTTCTAAAATTAATTTTCCATCAATATCAATAAGAGGTAAAGACTCTTGCTTGAAAAAGAAAATATTATCTGAAGGATAACCAAAAAAGTTATGATCTCTAAAGTATTCTTTTGTAGCAAAATCATTTTCTTGACTTGTCATAATATACCAAGGAAGAACAATATTATATTTTTGATTAGTTTTTTTAATATTATCACATATGATTTCAAATAAAGATTTTTTAAAAAATACAAATTTTAATTCATATGTACCTTTTGGACCTTTATAGCCTAATCTTGTTCCTTGACCTCCAGCTAAAGTAACAATAGCTAAAGAATTGGATTTTATAATATCTTCACCAATAGAAGTATAATAATCAATTTCATTTTTTGAAAGAGATTGTTTTTCTATATGGGGAATAGGACTTATTTCATTAAGATTTATATTATCATTTTGTTTAGATTCTCTATATAAGTTTAAAATCAATTCGAAATTAGTACTTTTTATTTGACCCAATAAGGCAGCTTTTTTATCAGATGGAAGTTCATCATAAAAACTAAATAAATGATTTTGATTATATTTGTCTAAAATGTTCTTAACATCTGCTAAATTATCACTCATTTATAAAATCACTCCTTGTTATTTTTTGGAAGATTATTTGGAATAGCATGTTTAAGACTTCTAATTAAAATGTCTTTATTTGGTATATCAGAATCTTTAATCATTGCTATTTCTTTTTTTATATCATAAGGTACTCTTACTAAATTAAAAGAAATTGAATCTAATTTTTTAGAATTATAATTACCTTCTAATATTATATAAGATGCAAAAGTCGAAAATTTGTTACTTTTGTCATGCTCACTTTCATTAAGCATTTCAACTGGAAAACCTACACTACCAGGATTAAATAAAGTTTTATTTTTAAAACGTAATAAACAAGGTGTATGGATATGCCCATAACCAACAATATCTGGCTCTGGGTCAGTTGAATCTTTACCAATAAATTCTGTATTCTTAAATAAAACCTCAGGATCTTTAATTTCAGTACCTGAATAAGGTGTGCCTACATTAGAAAACATTGGATTGAAAATAGCGTCCAAACGGAATGGAGAAGAGTGGAAAAGTCTTATAAGATGTCCACTCATATAAAAGTCAAAGTAAATAGGAAAGTCTGCTACACATTTTGCACGTTTTTCTCCAATTTTATTTCTAGTCCAAAAATTTTTATTTTTAGAATCAGGTTTACAAATAACATAATCGCAATTTCCAAGTAAATTTACTTCACATTTTTCTATTATTAAATCTATAACTTTATCTGGATTAACACCTTTAACTATGCAATCACCAAGAGAAAAAATTCTTTTTATATTTCTTTTACTAATGTCTTTTAATACAGCATCTAAAGCAGTTATATTTCCATGAATATCGGAAATTATTGCAATTCTCTCAAAGCTCATAAACACTCCTTTCTAGAAACCAATTATTTCATTATATATATCAATAGCAAAATTATCTGTCATGCCAGAAATATAATAAATAAGACCTTTATAATAATCTTTTTGGTTTTCAATATCAAATATTGTATCATTTTTTAAATTTTCTTTATTTCCTATATTAAAATAAGTACATAACCAATCTTCAAAACTATCAATAAGAGTAGGGTAATACTTTTTGAAATTTGATAATTCTGTTAAAGTATCTTTACCTTTATAAAATTTTGCTAAAGTTTCAAAAATTTCAGTTATAACTAATTCAAAATATCTTGTAGAAGGTTTTAACCTATCTGAAAAATATATGTTTTTGTAATTAAAAGCTTTAATTTTATTCATAAAATCAACAGCTTCATCAGAAAAACATAACCCTTTTTCAGGAGATGAATTATTACATACATCATAAACTAAACTATTTATAATAAAAGTATTGTTAATTCTTTTATCAGGGACAGTGAATTGAAGTAATTCATATAATTTATCAAGATGTTTGTCAAGAATACCAAGAGTAATAGCATCTTCAATATCACGTCCTACATAAGAAATTTTATCAACTACTTTTACTACACAAGCTTCCCATGTATATGGAGCAAATTGATTAGGTGTAGTATATTCATCAAGATTGATAAATTCTTCTCTAGGCTTTATTGCATTTTCATCTACTTCTCCACAATGAGAAATAATTCCATCTCTTACTGCATAGGTTAAATCTAAATTCTTTTTATTTTTTTGATCATCTTCTAATAATTCTATTTTATCTACAAAGTCTAAACCATTACGTTCATGCCAAAAAGTTGTACCTAAATATTTTTTACAAATATCAGATAAAACTTTTTCTCCTTGATGTCCAAAAGGACTATGACCTAAATCATGTCCAACTGCAATGGCTTTAGTTAATTCAGTATTAAGACCTAAATTGTTTGCAATTGTATAACTAATAGAATCTACATGATTTACATGTTCAATTCTAGTACAGATATGATCATTTTCAGGAGAAAAAAATACTTGTGTTTTATGTTTTAATCTTCTATAAGCTGTTGAATGGATTATTCTAGTGTAATCTCTTTCAAAATCGCTACGAATATCATTACCTCTACTATACAGTGGTACTTTTCTCGAAATCATATTTTCCCATTTAGGATTATTTGGAGTAGCTGCTACATTTTTAAAATCCATAAAAAAACCTCCTTTTTTCAGTATAATTTCTTATGAATAAATTATATCATAAAATAATTTTAAATGAAATAAAAAATACTATTGAAAAAAAAAACAACAAATGTTATAATAAAAATGTAAAATAGTTCATTAAGGTGGAATAGTATGAATGTAACAAAACTAGAAGAAAATAAAGTTAAAACTAAGGACAAGATAATGTATGCAACAGTTATTCTAGTTAGTCTACTATGTCTATTTGCAATAATATATGTTGAAGTATCTGCAGATACAAGCATATCTCAATTATTGGATACAAAACAAACAGAAGAGAAAACTTTAGGTAAAAAGACAGAAGAAGAAAAAGAAATCTTAAAAGCAGAAATTAATAGTAAATTCAATAATAATGTAGAAAAGTTGTCAAATAGTACTAATGTTCAAAATATAGAACAAATAGACGAAACTAGAGAAATCGTATCTCCTGCATTAGAAACAAAGGAATCAAAACCTGGAAGTTACGAAGTAAGTGTTGTATTACCAGTTATCAATATTAATAATGAAAAAATAAAAGAATATAACAAAGAAATTGAAGATGTGTTTAAAACTCAATTAGACAAAGTATTAGAGACAAAAAATAAAAAAATCGTTTATACTACAGAGTATGTAGCTAGTATTAATGATGATATTTTATCTGTTATGATACGTGCAAGTCTAAAAGAAGGAAGCAATGCACAAAGAATTATAATAAAAACTTATAACTATGATATAGTAAAAAATGAAGAAGTATCATTGTCTCAAGTATTAGAAAAAAATAATTTAGATAAAAACAATATTCAAAAAGCAATAACAACAGAAATAGAAAAAGCTCAAAAGAAAGTTGAAGGATTAAAAGAAGCAGGATATACAATTTACAGTAGAGATCCTAAAGATGAAAAATATAAAGTAGAAAACACAAAACAATTTTATTGTACAAGTAATACAATATATCTAGTATATGCTTATGGAAATGAAGAAGCTACAAGTGAAGTAGATGTTGTTGTAATTTAAAATTAAAATAAAATAAGAAAGATAGTTTTTGATAAAACTATCTTTTTTTTGATAATTTCAACAAAAAAATAGAAGAGAAATTTTTTCATTTCTCTTCTTTGAAAATAAAAGGGGATGTTTTTTTGAGGCATAAAAACTCGATTTAATACTATGGTTACAACGACTACTTGTCGCTAACGTGTCGCTAACTATATAAATCAAGATACATTTAAGTAGGTTATTTTTCTATCTTTTTTATTTTTATAGTCCACCATTTCAATAGTAGAAATTAGTTCTTCGATAGATTTTTTAGTATAAACATCATCTCCAGTATTTCCTCTGCTATGTCCAAATATTCTATCAATACAAATTTTATTTGCTCCTAATCTGTCAAGTTCAGAATGTAATGTTTTACGTCCATCATGGCTTATGT